>JAPKZT010000094.1 GCA_026393655.1 Actinomycetota bacterium
GTGCGACCGTCTTGCGCCGCGACTTCTTTGCCATTGATGTAATTATTGAAAGTTTTCATGCGCTAACCCTATCCCCGGAAGACCATCACTGAATCACCAATCCGCTAGTTCACAGCGATTTTGGCTAGCTAGTTAGTTAACTAACTTTTTCGTGGGGATGGGATTAGGAGATAGAGCACGGGTAGCGCTATGGCCAAGCCGATTAGTTGCATCACAATAAATAGCGGCACAGACTCTGGCGCGATGCGGCACGAGAATCTCTATTGAGTTATCTCAATAGTTATTGAGATAACTATAGTGGGGGTGTGGGATACGAAAAGCTTTCAGCGTCGAGGCATGCGGCGCTTGGCGATGAGGTTCGGCTGAGCATCGTAAAATTCGTCAGCGAGTCAGATCGCACCGTAAATGAGATTCGTCAGTTTCTCGAAATCGTCTCGCCGTTGTTGGCACATCATCTAGATGTTCTTGAAAGCGTCGGTCTGATTTCTCGTAGCAAGTCAGCAGTTGATGCTCGCAAACGCTTCGTATCAGTACGGCACGAAAATTTGCCGCATTTTGAGTCACCGAAAATTCCGAAGCGGGTTGTCTTCGTGTGCACCGAAAATATTGCTCGCTCGCAACTTGCAAGTGCAATTTGGCATGGTCTTATTGGAGAAAATGCTTCGTGTGGCGGCACAAAACCAGGTGAAACTATCCACGCATTAACAATCGAGTCAGCCGAACAAAACGGTTTCAAAATCAAGAGCCGAAAACCTCGTCAAGTCAGCACGAGAGATCTTGAAAAGTCAACAGTGATTACAGTGTGCGACTCGGCATATGCCGAACTCGGTGCAAGCAATGTTGACGCGCATTGGTCGATTCTAGATCCGGTGCAGGTTGGTACAAAGAGCGCATTCAACAAAACGATCGAACAACTTCAACAACGAATTCAATTATATAAAGGAGCAATTAAATGAACACAGCAATCGAGAGAGACACAAATATTGATGCCAACGAAATAGTTGAAAGCTCAACACGACATTTGTCTCGAAAGTTCGCCGGCTCTACGATGAGGCTTATATTCGCCCAATCGTTGTCGAGTCGTATAAAAGTTTTGCGAGCGCAAAAATACAAACATTCGTGGCTGTCTTTACAACGCGTTTCGCTGAGGATCGCCTGAGGGCCCTCGCCAAAATAGATGGAAAAATTCGTGACACTATGCCGTCCGTGTTGTTTGTCTGTGTGCACAATGCGGGGCGGTCGCAAATGGCCGCAGGCTGGGTTCGCCACCTCGCACAAGGTCGCATCGAGGTTTACTCGGGTGGCTCAGACCCCGGTCGCGAGGTCAATACTGCGGCAATCGAAGCGATGAACGAAGTTGGCATCGACATCTCAAATGAATTTCCGAAACCGTTTGTCACCGAAATAGTCAAAGCAGCCGACGCGGTGATCACGATGGGTTGTGGCGATGCGTGCCCGATTTTTCCGGGCAAGCGCTACGAAGATTGGGCGCTCGAAGACCCAGCGGGTCTCGGCGTCGAGGCAGTGCGACCGATTCGCGACGAGATTCGTCGCCGTGTAGTAGAACTACTCAACGACCTCGGCATCGAAACGAAATAAAACTATGCAACCAACAAATCTCACGAAACGACTTTTTGCCGAAGCACTCGGCACCGCACTACTGATCATTTCAGTCGTTGGTTCTGGAATCATGGCGACGAACCTCACCGACGATGTTGCGTTACAACTTCTCGCCAACGCCGGCGCAACAGTCGGCGCGCTTATCGCACTGATCTTGATGTTTGGTCCAATTTCTGGCGCGCACTTCAACCCGGTCGTCACTGCGGCAACTTGCATTTTTGACGCGCGACCGTGGCGTGAGTTGGCGCCGTATGCGATCAGCCAAACAATCGGCGGCATCATTGGCGCAGCAATCGCTAACTCGATGTTTAGTCTCGATATTCTTGGGCCGTCGACAAAAATTCGTGAGGGCTCGGGCATCTGGCTCGGCGAAGTTGTCGCCACGGTTGGCTTGTTGCTCGTGATTTTTCTAATCTCGCGCGGTCCGCGACCCGAGTCAGTGCCAGTTGCTGTCGGCGTGTGGATAGGCGGCGCCTATTGGTTCACTTCATCAACGTCTTTGGCCAACCCTGGCGTATCGATCGCCCGTAGTTTCAGCGAATCGTTTGCTGGCATCGCGCGCGAGTCGGTGCCGATGTTCATCGTCATGCAAATAATCGGCCTCGTCATCGCCACGCTCATCCTGTCGGCGTTCATCGAGCGCCAACCCGCTAACTGACGAGTTCTTCTAGCCCCAAACTTCAGCAAGTTCAGTAAGTTCGACAGTCGGTTACCAAGAACAGGCCATTTGTGATCGACCGGCATTGTGCACGCACAAAAACAGCACTGTAGGTCGTGAATTCATTTGGTCGTTATCGCGTAGATATTTCGGTTCATTGAAAGTGCATAGATGCCATTTGAGGTTTGTTGAATCGCCACTACGTTTCCTAATTTTTCAACGAGTCTTTCTCGGCCCAAGAGTGTTGTGCCATTTAATTTCAAGCCAGTTACGGCCCCAGAACAGTAGTCACTAAACAGATACCAGCCGCGCAATGCAGTTAAAGGATTATTCGCACTTACTCGTACACCGCCGCTTACCGAGCAACCATCGTCGCCATGCTTGTATTCATAAATCGGTTTAAGTGCCATCGGCGCGCTTTGGTCGGCATTGAACTTGTGAGAACCTTCAAACGCACTCCAGCCAAAATTAGATTTGCGGCCGGCAGTGCTAATAGTGCCGCTATCGGCGCCAACGCTGCCAGTACTGCTATTAGCAGTCGCAACATTTATTTCTTCCCACTTATCTTGACCAACATCAGCAATCCATAAATTGTTTAGTTCATCAAATGAGATGCGCCACGGATTGCGTAATCCGATTGACCAGATCTCGGGCAGGGCTCCACTTACGCCAACATAGGGATTATCTTTTGGCACTTGATACGGCTTTTGCGATGTAGCCGTAGGGTCAATTCGCAAAATCTTGCCGAGCATCGACTTGAGATTTTGTGCCGTGCGATCTGGGTCGCCACCCGAGCCGCCATCACCAGTGCCAATGTAGAGCATGTTGTCTTGTCCGGTGATGATTGCGCCACCGTTGTGATTTGAATAGGGCTGTTTGATCACAAGAAGTTCGCGTCGACTCTTTGCATCAAATTCGCCAGTCTTTGTGAGCGCATATTCGGCAATCACTGTGTCGCCCGAATTATTGGTGTAGTTCACGTAGGCGAAGCCTTTGCTGAAAGCAAGCCCAAGTAGGCCACGTTCGCCTTTTGCGGCAGTCAAAGAAGTTATATCTAAAACTCTTGCCAGCCAGCGCGAGGTGTATTTCCAAAAATATATTCGACCTTGTTGTGAAACGATGTAGGCGCCGTTGTCACTCAACTGACGTTCAACAAGTGCAACCGGTTGGTCAACTTGGACAACAATATTCGTCTGAAATTTCGTCGCCGCCACAGTTGGAGTAGTTGAAATAGCTGAAATAGTTGATGTAGCTGGCGTTACGAAAACAAGCGCACTAAACGAAATTGATGTGAAAAACAGTTTTATAGATCGAAAGGTTATCTGCGGCGATTATCTATTTATCAACATCGATTTATCAATATAGATTTGTTAATGAACAACCTGAATAACTGGGAGCTCAACCGTTGCCGATTGATAATTTGTTGGATGAGATTTTTTGGCGTCAGACTCTTTGCCGTCACTAATTCTCAAAAATAGACCCGAGATACATGTGTAACTAATTGCAATTGCGCCGAGTACTTGGCTGTAGTCGGCAAGTCCGCTGGCAATTATTCCAATTGAGCAACCACCGATAAATGCAAAGTTGTAGAACATATCGTATGTTGCAAAAATTCGGCCGAGATTTTCCCTAGACGAGTTTGCTTGAATTGTGGCATCAGATCTGATGCGTAGGTTCTGAAACGCAAGTGCACAAGCAGCAATTGCCACGATACCAACCCTTGGGTTTGAAGAACTTGCCGCAATGCCGATGGCAACACCTGCAATCAAAAATGACATGACGGTAATTGATCGGCGCGGGTATCTTTCTGAAATCCACTCAGCGGTGTTTGACCCAATGAACGAACCGCACGCGCATGAGCCGAGCACAGTTACGTAACCGGTCGTTTGCAAGTGGTACGAGCGGTCAACCATCAGGGCAATACTCGCAATGCAAACTCCGAAGAGCAGGCGATGAAGCGCCGTCGCCAACATTGCGAATCTCGTTTTTTGAACCATGAACTGTGCACCGAGCATTCGAAAATCAAATCGGTCAGTATTTGTTTTAGCTCTTGAGCCTCCACCAAGAGGCACAGATATTTTGTTGAAAAGTGCTGCGGCGCTAAGTTGCCCGATTGCACTCAGACACAGACCAAGTGCTGGCGAACTTGACGAAATTAGAGTTCCTACTCCGGCACCAATTGCGCCAGCAATCACACTGAGTATCAAACTCATTGAATCGGCTGCAACAAGTTCATGGCGTCTTACTAGTTGCGCTAACGCTGTCGCGCGTGCGGTATACAAAATTCTCGTTAGCGAGACCAATAGCGCCATAACTAAGTAACCGACCCATCGAGTTTCGGATGACAGTGAAATGAGTCCACAAAATGTAATCACACCGCGAAGCACATTTCCGCGAGACAGAATTTTTCTTCGTTCAAATTTATCCGCGAGGTGTCCTGCGAGTGGGCCAATCAGCAATAATGGAACCGCCGAAACAATGAGTGCGGTTGACAATGCAGTAATTGATGGCGCGTTGGTGAACGTAAATAACATTATTTGTGCGAGAGTAAGTGAAGAAAGCGCGTCAGAACTTTGCGAGATGAACTGGCCGCTAATTGCTAATCGAAAATCTCTGTACTTAAATAAGTCGCGTCGGCGGACATGAATGGCACTTGAAACTCGACGAAGCTTGAACACATACACATTGTTGCTAATTAAAAGTTCACATGTGGGCGCTAGAAGTGAACAGAACCTGAACTTTTTTGCTGATAACTGAGACTTTATTTAATTCATTTGTTTACTTATCATTAACTTTGATTACACCTAATTAACTTCTCAAATTTTCGCTCACGTAATCTGCCCCTCATAGTTTCTGATTAGTGAATAAGTATTTAAACGTAGATATTGCGTCTACGACTCCGACGCTGCAAAATTCGTTCACGGACGGTGATTCAAAACTGCGCGTGGCAATCGTGACCGAAAGCTTTCTTCCACAAGTCAACGGCGTTACTAATTCTGTTCTTCGAACCCTTGAATTTCTCCGAGCAGGTGGACACGAAGTTGCCGTCTTCGCACCTGGACCTGGAGAGTCATCAGTCAACGGTGTGCCGGTAATTCGCATGGGATCTTTCGGGTTCCCTGGTTATGTTGATTTGCGAATTGCAGTACCGCGTCGTGCGTTAGAAAGTGAAATCAGAAATTTTCAACCGGATGTAATTCATGTTGCTGCGCCTGCGGTGCTCGGTGCATGGGCTCTTCACATTGCT
>JAPKZT010000239.1 GCA_026393655.1 Actinomycetota bacterium
ATCGCGCCGCGAGCATCTATAACTTCAGCAGCCGTGTGCTCTAATTTTCCACTCGCAATTTCTCGAATTGCGCCGTCTGCGCCAATGACTAGTGAACCGTTTTCAATTACTGAGCCTTTTGTATCGACAGTAACTATTTGTGCGTTGATAACTGCGATTCGGTCTTGATTTGTGTTTCGGTCGCTCATGATTTTTGGCTTTCAATGTCGATTTGTTTGAGGATGTTTGCCAGCAAACCGCCAACTCGAGTCGCTGATGCTTTGCCTATTGCTAGTACTTCTTCACCAGATAATTTTTCACCAGAAATACCGGCTGCAAGATTTGTTGCAAGTGATAACGCAAGAACTTCCATGCCCATATGCCGAGCAGCGATTGTCTCCATCACAGTTGACATGCCGACCAGATCGGCACCCCAAACCCGCGCGGCGCGAATTTCTGCAGGCGTTTCAAAATGCGGACCATGGAAACCCATATAGACACCCTCATGCAAAGTTGAATCAACTTGATGCGCAATTTTTCGTAATCGCAAACTGTATGCATCAGTTAAATCAACAAATCGTCCATGTAAAGGTGCTGGCGCATCGGCGCCTGTCAATGGTGAAAAACCTGTCAGATTGATGTGGTCTGAAATTAGAGCTGTTGCACCAACGCCCCCCTCATACAGATGTGTTCGACCAGTGAGCAATAACACCTTGGATTTACCGACCAAAACACTTTTCAAAGATCCGCCATGGCCAATGGCCGAAGGCTTGGTAAAACCAGGAATTTCGGTTACAGATATTTCATTCGTTGCTTTAAGTACAGATGCCGCGTGTGCCCACCCAGAACCTAAAACGGCAAGAATGTCATGATTTGAGCCGAACTTATCAACAACAAAATCTGCGGCAACTTTGGCTAATTCGTAGGGATTAGTTTCAGCCGCAGAATTCATGACTAAATGCTATGCCGATCTATTGACTTTGGCTTATCTTAGAGTGCCTTCAAGTTCGTACAACACGATGGTGCTTGATTTTGCTACCCACAAACCAGCACCTGCCTGCGTGAAATATTTTTTAAGTTCGTTGCAGTACCAAATACCAGTACGTGAATAAATCTCAAAATCAGTTACATCACGATCAACAGTATTTCTTAAGTCGCTCTTCGTCGGTACCTCAAAAAATAAAACATGTTTTGTCGCTTTCGCCAAATTCTTAATCGCAGACCTGGCATCCTGTTCGTTGAGGTACTGCAACACACTTTGACAAATAACAAGATCAAATTTTCTTTTTGGCGCCCAAGAACTGATATCGCGAAGTTCATGACCATATTTCTTGCAGGCGTGTTCACTGACGTCTACTGATACAACTTTTGTGCGTTCGTAATTCTTGCGGTACCAGTCACTCCAATATCCGACACCTGCGCCAACGTCTAAAACTGATCGCACTTGAATATCCCACCAATTGCAAAACTGATGCACACCAGATGCGAGTGTTTCAATCTTTCGACGCGAATGCATGGGCGTCGTTGAATAAAAGCGTTTAAAAAAACCGGCATCGAATTGCGTTCTAGGCACCTGTGTTGTGTATCAGGTTTATCAGTAGCCTTGCCACACGAGAAATAACCCAAGTAGAAATGAGACAAAATGTCGGTCTATGACACAAAAATTGCTGGTTTGACTGGCGTGAATGATCTTCTGAATTCAATTAAGGGCTCAGTAACGCTCGTCGTAAACGTCGCCTCTAAGTGCGGTTTGACTCCGCAATATACGGCTCTTGAGGCGCTGCAGAAAGAATTTGCGGCACAAGGTTTCACTGTGTTGGGCGTGCCGTGCAACCAGTTCGGCGCACAAGAACCTGGTTCGGCCAGTGAGATTGAGACTTTTTGTTCGACAAATTATGGCGTTACTTTTCCGATGTCCGAAAAAATTGAAGTCAACGGCGCAGGTCGTCACGCTTTATACCAAACGCTTACGCAAGTTACAGACGACGAGGGTCACTCGGGCGACATTCGCTGGAACTTCGAAAAGTTTTTGGTGAGTCGAGATGGCGAAGTAGTTTCTAGGTTTAAGCCGCAAGCAACACCCGACTCAGCCGAAGTTATGGCTGCAATCAAAGCTCAGCTCGCCAAATAAACATGCAAAAAGTCACTGTCGCTGCGTTGCAGATGTCGATGTCGACTGAAGTTGCTGAAAATATTTCGACTGCTGAACGACTTGTACGCAGCGCAGCAAATCAGGGCGCACAAATCATTTTGATCCCAGAATTATTTGAGGGTCATTATTTTTGCAAAGATCAAACAACGCAAGACCTGAATCGTGCGATTGAGATGTCTTCGCACCCAACGGTGGCACACTTTGCCAAAGTTGCAAAAGAACTCAGTGTCGTTTTGCCGATTAGCGTTTATGAACGCGCTAACAACTCGTTATTCAATTCGGTGGCGATAGTTGATGCCGACGGCAAAGTGCTTGGCACATATCGCAAGAGCCATATTCCAGATGGGCCGGGATATAACGAGAAGTTTTATTTCAGTCCTGGTGACACAGGCTTCAAAGTTTGGCAAACCAAGTATGCGAAAATTGGAGTCGGCATTTGCTGGGATCAATGGTTTCCAGAAGCTGCGCGGGTGATGACATTGCGTGGAGCAGAAATTTTGTTGTATCCAACCGCAATTGGTAGTGAGCCATCAAATCCTGAACTTGATTCTTCCGGTCATTGGCAACGAGCGATGCAAGGCCACGCTGCAAGTAACTTGACGCCAGTTATGGCCGCCAATCGCACAGGGCG
Organism: Actinomycetota bacterium; assembly: GCA_026393655.1. Classification (GTDB taxonomy): domain Bacteria; phylum Actinomycetota; class Acidimicrobiia; order Acidimicrobiales; family Ilumatobacteraceae; genus BACL27. Next base: position 2,763 of record JAPKZT010000239.1, read on the forward strand.
CGAAGTTGGTCGCGCGACAGAGATTACTTTTTACGGATGTTCATTTATCTGTGACGCAACTGGAGCAAAAGTTGCTGAGGCAAATCGAACTGAAGAAACTGTATTGCTGGCGACTTTTGATATTGAAGCACAGAAACTTGCTCGAACTTTTTGGGGATTATTTCGTGATCGGAGACCTGAGTTGTATAAGCCGTTGATGACTTTAGACGGCTTTGACGCGTGAGTATGCCCGCCGAGTTTGCTCGGCATGAACGAACTGTTATTTGTTGGCCAGCAAGGAGCGAGATTTACGGTCTGCGCCTTGCTGAAGCTCAAACAGGCCATGCAGCTTTAGCAAATACGATTTCGGGTTACGAACCTGTGACGATGATTGTAAATCCAAGCGACGAATCTGCCGCACGGCGCGTTTGTGCAGAAAATGTGGATGTGGTCGCACTCGAAATTGATGACGCGTGGTTTCGTGACTCTGGGCCGAATTATGTAATTGAAAATGGTGAACTGATCGCAACGTGTTGGCAGTTCAACGGCTGGGGCGAAAAATTCGTGCCGTTCGATAAAGATGCGACGATTGCGTCGCGTTGGGCCGCCCAAGCAGGTCATAAAACGCGCAAAATCGATATGGTTCTTGAAGGTGGGTCACTAAATGTTGATGGTGCTGGAACGCTAATCACAACTGAGCAATGCTTGCTCAACCCGAATCGCAATCCGAAACTTTCGCGTGAGCAGATCACCGAACGACTTTGTCGAGAACTTGGCCAGCAAAAAGTCATATGGCTGCCTTTTGGTCTTGCTCTCGATGACGACACCGACGGTCATGTTGATAATGTCGCTTCATTCATCGGGCCAAAGACCGTAATCATGCAAAGTTGCGACGATAAAAATGAACCAGATTTCGTGCGCTGTGCGGCAAACATTGCAGTAGCGAGAGATGCAGGGTTAACCGTGCACGAGATACCAGTGTTGCCGTTCGTCGTAACTGATGGTGTGCGAGCAGTTGTGCCATATTTAAATTTTTATATCTGCAACGATGCAGTTATCGTGCCCGTATGTGGGCACGATGCAGACAACGAAATGCTTGCGCTACTTGGTGAGTTTATTCCTGACCGAGATGTTGTCGGACTAGAAATCGGCGCAATTCTTGCGCATGGTGGTGGCGGTATTCATTGCATCACCCAACAAGTGCCAGCCATTTAATCAATCAACTAGTCAATTAGCGAGTCGCTTCGCACTCGGCGTTGTTCTGCTTCTTCGTGAGCAGGAAGCACTCGCCCAAATAGTTGACGGGTTCGTTCGACGCGACCGATAACTCCTGGCTCGGCGGTGTAAGCAAAGATCGCAGCATGACGAGGCTTGGATGATACCGGCACTCTGGTTACGCGGTGCAGAGAATGTCGACCACGAAAAATTTGTAAATCACCAGCGTGAAGCTCAAGAGTTTTAACTTCTGAGCGGTCGTCATCAAGAACTTTTTGAATGCGATCGAAAGACTCATCATTTGGGGTTCGAATCATTGGAACATATTCAAATAGTCCACCTTCATCTGCTTCGTCGATCATCGCAGTTACTGCAAACTCATTTGTATCGAAGTGCCAAGCAAATTGTTGACCAGGATTAAGAATATTCGCAGTCAAACCCGCCAGAGGGTCTGCATAACAGTAAACAGAATCTGTCTCAAGACAATCTCTAATAAATGCCGTCAATGCTTCGCTGCGAAACAGCACGTCTATCGCCAGCGATGCATCCCAAGAATCTCCCGGGATGAAGCCACTTGAGCGTTCGATGAACGTGTTGACCGGGTGGCGATCGGGGTAGTCAGAGTTTTTTGTTGAATGAAAGTACGGATTCATACTTGACGTCGAAAAGTGAGTTGTCTGCTTGCGTGCGATAATTTCTTGGCTAATAATCTTTACGGCAGTCGGGCGAAGCAGATTTTTGATTACGGCACAACCGTCGTGTTGTAGTTGTTCACGCGCTTGAGATAACGCAACCTTGTATTCAGGGCTCGCAGTCTCATCAAGCGGATAGACGTTGAAATCAACAAGATCATCAACACGATACGAACGAGTCATCTTGTGGCGCCGTTCATAATTTGCGTCATGATTCCCAGGGTGGTGTCCAATCACCTTCAAGTCGCATTGAAATTTTTGCATCGTCTTCGATTCGTCTGGCCACATGCAACTCGGCGGCGTTGGCCCCGTAGCGTTCACTGGCAACCGTAAATGCATGCACCGCAGCAGCAGTCATTGGTAGATCTGCGTT
>JAPKZT010000237.1 GCA_026393655.1 Actinomycetota bacterium
TCGGGCTGTCGCTGCATGTGATGCTGGTTTTGAAGTTGCTGTGCATGTTTGATGTACAACACATAGAGAGATAATTGAACGAGAAGGTTTGCGCGTAATACCTAACAATATTTCTCGAAGTGGCACAAATCCGGTTAGTGCGCTCTGGTCTATTTTTAAAGTTGTCAAAGTTTTTCGTGATTTTAAACCGAACATAGTGCACTTAATCGCTATCAAGCCAATTGTTTTGGGTTCATTGGCCAGTTTTTTCTATCGAGATGCGAAAATAATTAATGCACCAGTTGGTATGGGCTACATGTTTGCATCCAATGATCTACGGGCACGCATATTGCGCCCAGTTGTACGAATGATGCTCGGCGCTCTGTTGGGTCGACGTCAAGCAACAACAATCATTGAGAATTCAGATGACTTAGGAACTCTTGTCGAAGGTGGGTTTCTTAACCGAAATCAAATTGTTTTAATTCGGGGTACCGGTGTCAATTTGGAAGTGTTTAAATCGTCGCCTGAACTTGAAGGAAACAAAGTAGTTGTGCTTATTGCCCGAATGCTCATAGACAAAGGTGTTTTTGAATTTGTTGAAAGTGCCAAGGCGATTAAACAGACACATCCAGATGTTGAATTTTGGTTGGTTGGAGACGTAGATCCTGGAAACCCTGGATCATTAACATCCCAACAACTACAAGATTGGGCAACATCGGGTGTCATTAAATGGCTCGGATACCGAAACGATGTGCCGGATATTTTGAAGCAGTGTCATATTGTTTGCTTACCGTCGTATAGAGAAGGTTTCGGCAAAGTATTTGTTGAGGCTGGTGCTACGCAGCGTGCAGTTGTTGCAACGAATGTCCCGGGTTGTCGAGAAGCTGTAGAAGATGGACGAAATGGCCTGTTAGTTCCACCAAAAAATGTTGAGGCATTGACAGCAGCGTTAACTAGGTTGCTCGACGATGATGAATTGCGTCTTAAAATGGCCGCAGAAGGTCGCAAGCGTGCAGAAAATGAGTTTTCATCCGTAACTATTAATAGTCAAACAATTGCTGTGTACCAGCAGGTACTTAAACCGTCCCGCGATTGAGTATTAGAAGTGTGAGAAACTAAAAACGATTATTCAGATATCGTTCAGTTACTAGTTTTTGAGTTAATCAATCAGATACCAATTAGGAGGTGTAAAATGAAATTCATTAGACGTGTTTTGCTCGCTTTAAGTGTGGCTAGCGCCGTTGCTGGTGTGCTTCGCTTTAAGGGCAAAGGTACTGCAGCGATCAAACAGGGTGGCTGGCGCAAAATTACAGGTCAAAAGTAATCGCCTTTACTAAATGATTGGAATTATTGGTACGGGCGTTGTTGGCTCTCGGGTTGCTGAAACACTTTGCTCATTTTCGCATCCACAAATTTATTTATACGACAGCCAGCAAGTTGTTGCTCAGCGTTTGGCGACTCGTTTAAACGGGCGTGACACACAATTGACAGTCGTTGCGCGTGATGAAATGAAATCAGTAAAAGTTGTTGTTCTTGCATGCCCGTCACCACACATGGCGATATCTCGCGAACTTCTTGAAAGCGGAGTTTCAGTTGTCTCAACTAGTGACGACATCGCGGACTGCTTGAATTTATTATCTCTTACTCAAATCGCAAAACAAAA
>JAPKZT010000002.1 GCA_026393655.1 Actinomycetota bacterium
AAAAAAATATGTAATAAAATTGTTTTGACCCCCTTGCGTCAACATACTGGTGTTGTCACAATGCGCACATGAACTTTGAGGCCAAGGAAGGCTTCGCTGGTCCTGACGCCGCAGAGCAGAAGTATAAGACTCTGAAAATGGCGATAGGTTTTCTCGCCCCATTTGATAGACAAGTCTTGCAGCTTCGTTGGGCGGATGATTTATCGCGTCAAGAGACCGCGACCGTGCTTCAGCGCGAGCCAGCCTCCGTGCTTGCCGCGGAAAATCGTTTGCGCTCGTGGATGCGACAGCAAATTGAAAGTGCCGAACTCACATTGGTCTGACGCGCGCGATCATTCAAAATTCATTATGGCCCTTATCTTGCGCAAATTTTCGCGCATGCGTTGAACTTCTTTTTATGAGAAATATCTAAAGAAGTAGGAATAATTTTATGCTTTTCATAGAAGTCTAAGAATGGTCGTTGTGGAGTAGTCACGGCCTGACCAATTTAGTCACTGGATCACTGCCTGCGGTGCCGTTGCCCCAGCCGCCGATGATTGCGCTAAATAAGCCTGCGGGGCCACCTGCGTGCACGAGTAATAATCCGCCTTGTCGAAACTTTGACAGGGTCGCATCTTTGAACGCTTCTTCCACTCCTTCGGCCATTCCACCGGCGCCGCGCACGATTTCGCTACCTGGCATCTGTAAACGATCGTGGATTTCTTGCAACACCCGCTCGCGACTCCAGTTGGCTTGCGCAAAAACGCGAGCATGTTCAGGGCCGAGAACCAGTACAGCATCAAATGCAAACGGCAACTTCGGGTGATGCACCGTGCGCAAACATGCGGCAAGAGTTTGCGCGAGTTGTTCAGGCTCGCGAGCAAGTTGATCCACTACGCAGCGCGGCCCTTCTCCAGTAAAAACAGTTACGGTGTTTTGCGTCGCGTCAAAACCGCGCGAAACTGCGAGCGAAGTGAACGGTGAGCCGAGATCGTCCTCGGCGAAACAGAAACTTAATTTTCCGGGGTGACCATGTGCGGCCCGGTCAACTTCACCGGGGCGTCCGCCCCCGACATTGCGGATAATCAATTGCACCGCACGACCAATTGTGAGATTGGCACGCTTGCCCTGACCGAGAACATTCACACCAGAGTTCATGCCGATTGCACGAGTTCCTGGTCCGTTGCAAATAATCACTGGCGCTACTGGCATCGTTGTCGCAAGTACACCGTGGATGTTGAATTCATCGGTGCAAATCGCTTCGATTGATGCAATTACCCACGGTAAATACTCTGGTAGGCAACCCGCCATCACTGAATTAATTGCAATCTTCTCGATAGTAAGTTCAACAAGATCTGGGGGTGCAAGTGCGACAATTTCTTGTGGATCACGAGTTGTGCCACTTAACATTCGCATCACGCGTTCGGGCGTTGGTGGCACAACAGGTAAGCCATCGGTGTAACCACGACTAAACATTGCTTCAAACTCATCTTCTGCTGAAGCAATTTCAATTTGTCGCGAATGCAAGATTTCGCCGCCATAAAGCACGCGAAGTTTGTCAACAATGTCAGGGTCAACACTCATTGATCCGCAACCTGGGCGAAAATCTGGAAGTTCATTACCGAGATCAGCAATGCCAGTCAGTTCGCGCCACTCACTTCGTAACCAACCAAAAGTACGTTTTGTTTCAACGCCATTCTCACGAAAAATTAGAGTTGGTACCGTGTCGATGTCGGCGTGCCAACTTACAGCAAGATCAAGATCGCTGACAGAAACGACACCTTCAGGAAATGTCGGATCATCTTGCGTGTAAACCGTGAGCGACGGCAATTCGCCCATGAGGCGCGCAATAACCGGCACGACCATGATGCATGTTGCGCATTCGCGTTTAACAATTATTGTCCAACCGTCGCGCAACGGATTTTTCGTAACTGTCATGAACTGACTCGCCCTAACTTGCTAGAAATTCACAAATCAAGCGATTAACTTTTTCAGGTTGTTCGAATTGCAAGAAGTGTCCGGCTGCCTCGACGACTTCAAATTTAACGTTTGCCGGCGCCATAGATTTTGCAGACTCAACAACATCAGTCCCGATGCAACCATCATTTGCACCGTGCAAATAAAGCATTGGCTGACTGGGCACCGCTGAGCCCATCTGATTTTGTAATTCGCTGAGTTGCGGATCGCGATAGCCGTCGCCGAGAGTTGCGCGGTAATAGCCCAATGCTCCCTGAAGGTTTTTCGGCTCGGCTAACGACTTACGAATTGATTCAAGATCAAAACTGGCGTCGTATCCTGGCGACCAATCGCGCCACAACATATCAATGAAGGCAAAGTTATTTGCGCCAACGACGAGATCGGCTAATCCATGCTGAAAGAAAAACATATACCAACTGCGTTTAACTTGTTCAAGATTTTGGACGAAGGCCAAACCCAGAGCAGCAGTCGGTGGAACAGCCATTCCAACTACTTTGCGCCACCGTGATGGCGCGTCGAGTGCAGCGCCGTAAACAGAAGGTGCTCCCCAGTCGTGACCGATAATCACAGCCTCACTGTCACCGCCGAGATTTTCGTGCAAGGCATTTGCATCACGAGCCAACATCGCAGTTTGATAACAGCCATCTGAAGGTACTGCACTTGGCGCATATCCACGCATAAATGGAGCAACGGCTCGGTAGCCGGCTGCCGCGAGTTTGGGCATCAAGTGGCGCCATGTTTGCGCCGTGTCAGGAAATCCGTGCAGTAAAAGCGCCAATTTGCCTGAGCCACATTCAAGATAAGAGAACTCAGTGCCGTTCGCTGCCACGCATTCTAATTTGATGGTCGCTTCAGCCATATTTAAAAGATACTTGACTGGGACTAAGGTCACGCCATCAGTCGTTCGCAAACAGCCTTGATTACGAATAATATTTCACGGTGGGGGAAAACGAAGTAACCGTGAGGTTCCATGGCGTGCGTGGTTCAACTGCATGTCACGGTCAATCGACTCAGCGCTACGGCGGAAACACCTCGTGCGTTTCGGTAGATATTGGTAGCGACTCACCAATAATTTTTGATCTCGGTACTGGTTTGCGATACCTGAGTTGTAGCGAAGATGATTCAGCCGCACCAAAACCATTTGTTGGCGCCTGTTTGCTTACACATTTACATTGGGATCACCTGCAGGGTTTACCATTTTTTAAGTCGTTGTTGCACTCTGACACCGTGATTGACATTTATGGGCCGCGACAACCAGACGGTGAGTCACTCTGTGATGCGTTCATTACAAAAATTTGTCCACCGACTTTTCCGATTTGTATCAACGAATTTGCAGCAACAATTAATTTTCACGAGATCGGCGATGACGATTTCGCGATCGGTGAAACAAAAGTAATGAGTCGCTTCGTTCCGCATACGGGGCCAACACTCGGTTTTCGTGTGACCGCAAATAACACGACAGTGACGTATCTTTCTGATCATCAACAACCAGCCGGAGATTTTGCATTAACCACGGGTGCGCGGCAATTATGTCAGAACACGGATTTATTGATTCATGATTCGCAATTTACGCCAGCAGAGTTTGCAACAAAATCTAATTGGGGACACTCAACGCTCGAGTTTGCAATGTGGGTTGCTGAAACTACATCTGCAAAGCGATTGGCATTGTTTCACCACGATCCTTCCCGAAGTGATGACGCACTCGATGTGATTGCTGGTCGTCTGGCTGGCATCGCACAAAATCGGGGTTTTCAGGTGTTCGCAGCGGCGGATGAAATGTCGGTCAAGGTTTCTGCCGTAGTCTCGTAAGCGATGACTGAAGCATTTGATAGCAAAGAATTTCGGAGTGTGTTGGGCAATCTGCCGACTGGTGTCGTAATAGTTTCTGGCGTAGATGTGTCGGGCGAGCCACAGGGAGTAACCATTGGTTCATTCGTGTCAATTTCGCTAGACCCACCTTTGGTTGGTTTTTTTCAAGGATTAAATTCGAAGACCTGGCCGGCAATTGCCGTGTCCGGCAGTTTTTGCGCCAATATTTTGGCACAAGACCAAAGCGAGTTGTGTTGGCGATTTGCAAAAGAGGCCGAGGGCAGATTTGACGGGGTGCAGTGGACACCTGCAGCGAGTGGCGCTCCAAAAATTGCTGGCTCGCTCGCACACATTGACTGCACAATTGAATCGAGTTCACAAGTCGGTGATCATTTATTTATTGTTGGACGCGTGCAAAATCTTGAAGCAATTGCCGGTTCTAAAAGCGCAATGATATTTTTCAAAGGTGCAGTGACAGGAACTCCACAATCTTTGTGAGTTTCATTTTTGCCGTGGTCGTTGCGGCAGTGTTTGTGTATGCGGGTGTTGCGAAGTTTGTGACTTTCAATGACTGGACATTTCAAGCGCGTGCACTCGGCGCCCCAGACCCTGCTGTCGTGCTTGTGCCAACTGCTGAGGTCATCCTTGGTGTGATGCTCGTTGGTGGTTGGTGGCTAACCCAAACGGTTATTGCCAGCATTTTATTGCTGAGTGCTTTCACGGTGTTGTTGCTGGTGAGATTGCGCGACGAAGATCGTCAACCATGTTCGTGTTTCGGCGCAACATCACAGCGCCCAATTAGTTGGCTAGATGTTTTACGCAATGTGCTTCTGATCACTTTGCTCCTAGTTTCTGCGCAACTCAGTAGCGTTACTCCGATGCGAGTTTGGATAGATCAAGATCTCTGTACTGGTGATGGCTTGTGCGAAGATCATTGTGCTGATGCATTTAAGTTGCTCGAAGATGGCATCGCATATGTCGCCGAGTTAGGCGTGCCATTAAATGATCCAGGTGGTGCGGGGAGCCTTGCTCATGTCGCGCCACGCGATCGACAAAGTGTTTTGCGCGCCGCAGAAGTTTGCCCGGGTGAGTGCATTTTTATTGACATCGCAGACGAGATGCAAGAATCGAATACTGGCAAATAGGGCGGTGAAACTGTTTAGTGTGCACAAAGTGCACACTGCGTGCAAAGGTACGCTGACTTAGTGAAATGGCGCATCGCGGCAAATGGTGTTGCGCTGGTCGTCGTAATTTCAGCAGCGAGCATTAGTAGTGCCGCAGGTTTTGATACGCAATTATCTCAAGGTTCGCAACGTAAATTTGTAGCAGAAGATGCAAGATCTGTGCTATCAACTATCAAAATTGAAAATGAATATAAAACTGGTTACAAGCGCAGTCTGTTTATCCACTGGGCAGACCTAAACGGAGATGGATGCGACACTCGTGAGGAAATTTTAAAGCGCGACAGCACTTCGAAACCGCAAGTTGACCCGTATCGCTGTTATGTCGTGGCAGGCGATTGGGTCTCGCCGTATGACGGTGCCAGATTAAGTGACCGTGGTGATGTTGATATTGATCACGTTGTTGCATTGAAAGAAGCGTGGGACTCTGGAGCGTGGGCTTGGAGCGAGTCGCAACGCAAGGCGTATGCCAATGACATGACAGATCGTCGCACGCTGATCGCAGTGACTGATCGGGTGAATGTTTCGAAGAGCGATAAAGATCCGTCTAACTGGATGCCACCGTTGCGAAGTTATTGGTGCACTTATCTTGGTGATTGGATTTCGGTGAAGGCTCGTTGGGGCTTGTCGATGGATCAAAGCGAATTTGGGCGCATCAGTAATTTATTGGCGAGCGATTGCGCGTCGCTAACGATTGCGAGTTGGAGTGCCGCACCAGTGTTAGTTGCTGTGCCGATTACTGTGCCGGCTATAACTATTACAACGAGCACAGTCACGACGAGCACAGCCGCAACATCAAGTACAACAACATCGAGCACAGTCGCAACATCGAGCACAGTCACGACGAGCACAACTGTGCCGAGTTCGACTGCAACTAGTGCTACTACTAGTTCAACTAGCACGGCACCAGCGTCGGCTGAAGCCAAAGACATCAGCCCTGGGTCTTATTGTGCTCCAGTTGATGGGCTCGGTTCGTATAAGTCTTTGGTTTATATTTGCTCAAAAACAAGTGCTGATGGCACGCCATATTCTGGCAATCGAGCCCGATGGCGTAAATTAGCCAACTAGAATAACGTCATGTCTAAGAAAACTAAAAAGAAAAAAGCTCGTATGCGTCGTTCGAAAGCCAACCATGGCAAGCGCCCAAACATGGGTCGGGGCTAGTAAATTAGCGAGTTAACTAGCTAGTTGAAGTATTTGCTAGTCGTCTTCAAAACCGCGTTCTAAGAATTGCTTGCCTGTTTCGCAATTATCTTTTAGTGGGCACCAACGACATTGTGGCCCGGGATTCAGCTTCGGTTCACGATTTTCGCTGGTTAACTCGTAAATTAATTTTGCACCGTCGGCGACACGTCGCACAGCAGATTGCAAGACACCTTCACTGACTTCTTCAACATCGGCTCTCGCCGACTCAAGTGAATAAGTCGCCAGTCGTCGTGGTGGCTGACCAGAACGCAACGACTCGACAAGTGCATAGAACCGCAAGTCTTCTCGATGATTCGAATAGATACGCCCGCTTTTTAGGTCGATGATCACTTTGCTACCAGCGCCACCGAGAGTTAGATCTACTCGTGTTGATAAAAAAATTCGACCATCAAACAGCCCAACTCGTGCCGAACTTTCTGTAACTGGTCGCCACGATGCCTTGAGTGGAGGAAAACTTTCTTCAAACTTCGTGTACAGATCAACTGCATAACTACGAAGTTGCGCTCGTTCGCCAGGCGATAATTTTACAATGAAATCACTCGGGCCGCGACTCTCTTCATCCTCTAAACGGGTGAGCGCTTCGTCGACAAGATCTGCAGGCTCAACTGGTCCACGCCAATTAATTGAAAGTTCGACAGCCTTGTGCATTACCGTGCCACGAACATTGCTGATTGTCCATTCGAAAGAATTAAGTGAAGCCATAAAATGTGCTTCACAGCCGTTCACAGTGTTCAAACTTCCCTTGCTAATAAATAGTGGCTGATCAGGGGATAATTTTGCAGCGAGCGGCGCCAGTGCGGTTTCGAGTTGTTCGCGCACCGCTGCGACAACAGTCAGTGGCAACGGCACCCAGCCGGCAGGCTTACCGAGAACTTCAACAACACCTTGTTGCATCGGGTTTAGTTCTTTGTTTGACATGACCTATTCACATTACAGATTGGGTGTTTGAAGATATTTTTGAGCGGATTACTGTGCGATACCCGTCTGTCATAATCTGCGTCATGACGAGCACCGCAACTCACGATTCAAGTCGTGTCGCAACGCGTGACTCTTCGCTCGTCACCGTTCGTTATGGCCAATTTGCTGGTGCGGCGAGAATTCTCGCGAGTCAAGCGCATCGGCATGGTTTACGTCCACCTGGTTTTCGTAGTCCGCCACGCATTGTTGGCGTTGATCGCAGTCTGCGTCGTTTCAACAACCGAGTTGTTGTTTCTGTGTTGTTGCGTGGGCGACCGTTTGTGGCTGTGCTCGCCGACATGATTGAAGGGGTTGTCGTGGCAAATGAGTTGACCGGTCGAAATGCCGAAAATGCAAGAACCTTTTTATGGAGCAGTGTCGAATCGCTATTAGTTAGCGATGAGGCTCAAACGCGCGTAGCCTGAGTGGGTTGCCCAGGTGGCGGAATGGTAGACGCGGGGGGCTTAAACCCCCCTGGCTAGAAATAGCTGTATCGGTTCGAGTCCGATCCCGGGCACACTAATTTTTTCTAGCAAGATTTAAGTTGTCTGGCGTGGCACTATAGATGGATGAGTTTGCCGACAGGGACGCCAACACCTGAAGAGTTGCGCGCGAACCTTGATGCGCGAACTGCGCAGATGCTTGAACATGTCAAGCAATTCGTGAACATCGAGTCACCGTCAAACGAGCCAGAACATTTGCAACGCAGTGCCGAGTTTTTGGCCAAGGTGATGACCGAAGTACTTGGCAAAGCCCCAGAAATAATTGCAAGCGACAAGGGCCCGCACGTGCACTGGAAGGGCAGCGACGACACGAAGGTCTTGATAGTCGGTCATCACGACACAGTGTTTCCAAAAGGCACGGTGGCTAAGCGCGGGTTTAGCATCGACGGCGACATCGCTCGTGGCCCAGGCATCTTTGACATGAAAGCCGGAATCATTCAAGCAATTTATGGATTGAGCGAGATTCGTGAAGCCTCTCACGCGGAGATATTGATTACATCCGATGAAGAAATTGGTTCGTATGCATCGCGCGCATTAATTGAAGAGCGTGCCAAGGCAACTGGAAACGTATTGGTTTTCGAACCAAGTGGAAACGGTGATGCACTCAAGATCGCTCGCAAGGGCGTCGGCACATTTCGTGTTGACATTGCGGGGCGAGCATCACACGCTGGCCTTGAACCAGAAAAAGGTATCAATGCGTTAATCGAACTTGCAGCGCAAGTTCAAAAAATTGTGGCGATTGCTCAGCCCGAAATCGGCACGACGGTGACACCGACGATTGCCACAGCCGGTACAACAGAAAATGTGGTGCCAGCGGCCGCGCAGATCACAGTTGACGTTCGAGTCAATGTTGTTTCAGAAAAAGCCCGAGTTGAATATGCGTTTGGTGCATTGCAACCAACTGTGGCAGGAGCGACGATCAGCGTGAGTGGATCAATCAATCGTCCGCCGATGCACGAGTCGGCGTCTACGACGCTTTACGCCGTGGCGCAAAGCGTTGCGCAAGGTATTGGCATCACCGATTTGCAGGGCATTGCAGTTGGTGGGGGTTCTGACGGCAACTTTACGGCTGCAATTGGCGTGCCAACACTCGATGGTCTTGGTGCTTGTGGTGGAGGTGCACATGCCGATAGCGAATACATCAAAGTTTCAAAAATGGGTGAGCGTGCCGCGCTGGCGGCTGCAATCACTCGTGCACTCGTCACGGGCTAATTAGCTGGCTAGATTTTTAGATGATCGACTAACCCCGCAAAAAAAATTTATTCGAGTTCGCCGAGTGTGCCTGCTGCAAGAGTATTTGCATCAAGTGTGCCAGCCTGGCGGTAGATCTCAAGTTTTTCGCGCGTATCTTGAATGTCTAAGTTGCGCATCGTTAGTTGACCGATTCGATCGAGTGGCCCGAACGGCGCATCTTCGACGCGCTCCATGCTCAATCGTTCTGGCGAATATGTAAAATGTTCGCCAGCTGTATTAAGAATGCTGTAGTCGTCACCGCGGCGCAACTGCACTGTCACTTCGCCTGTTACGAGCGAACCGACCCAACGAGTGAGTGATTCGCGCAACATCAACGATTGCGGATCAAACCATCGACCCTCGTAAAGTAATCGGCCAAGTCGGCGACCCATCGTTCGATAATTTTCAATTGTGTTTTCGTTATGAATCGCCGAGATTAATCTTTCGTACGCAATGTGCAGCAAAGCAAGCCCCGGAGCTTCGTAGATGCCTCGACTCTTTGCTTCGATGATTCGATTTTCAATTTGATCACTCATGCCGAGACCGTGTCGTCCGCCAATTTCGTTTGCAGCG
>JAPKZT010000093.1 GCA_026393655.1 Actinomycetota bacterium
CGTTCACGATTCCGCTTGACAAAGTCGGTGAAGTAATTGGGCCAAAGGGCAAAGTAATCAACACGATTCAACAAGAGACTGGTGCAGAAATCAATGTAAGTGACGACGGTGCAACAGGCATCATCACAATTGGCTCGCCAGACAACTCAAAAGTTGAAGATGCAAAGGCGCGTATTTTGGCCATCGTTGATCCACCGACTGCAGAACTCGGCGCTGTTTACACCGGCCGAGTTGTTAACACTGCCGCATTTGGTGCGTTCGTAAATATTTTGCCTGGTCGAGATGGGCTTGTGCACATTTCAAAACTTGGCAACGGTCAGCGCGTGGCTCGAGTCGAAGATGTGCTTAACATCGGCGACGAAGTGCAGGTGCGAGTTGACGACATTGACGATCGTGGCAAAGTGAGCCTAAGTCTGATTGGTCCTGATGGCGAAGTCATCAAGGGCTCTGCTGGTGGTTCGTCAGGTGATGGCGAGCGTGGCCCACGTCCAGATCGTGGCGATCGTCCGCGCTCAAATGATCGTGGTCCGCGTTCGAATGATCGTGGCGGACGAAACGATAGAAACGACCGTCCGCGTTCAAATGATCGCAATGACCGCAATGATCGACCGCGTTCTAATGATCGCAATGATCGTCCGCGCAATGACCGCAATGATCGCACGCGTTCAAATGATCGCAGCGCGCCATCAGACGCAGTAAGCGTAAGTTTCGAAGAAGAGTTTGACCGCGATTTGCGAAACGATCAATAGGCATCGACTGACATGGCAATTCGTGTCGGTGTAATTGGTGCCGCGGGGCGGATGGGACTAACCGTCTGTGCTGCAATTGCGGCTGACAAAAATTTAGAACTAGTTGCGGCAGTTGATTCTGCCGCTTCTGGTTCGATTGTTGAAGGCTTAACAATTGCCAAAGATTTGCGTGCACTGGCTGATGCAAAAGTTGAAGTTGCAGTTGACTTTACGGTCGCTGCTGCTTCTCGAATTAACTTGCCATGGTTAGCAATGCACAATGTTCATGCCGTGGTTGGCACGACAGGTTTTACTGACGCAGATTTAGCAGAATTCAAAAAGATTTTCTCGTCAAGCAATTGCATCGTTGCGCCGAACTTTGCTATCGGCGCAGTATTAATGATGCGCTTTGCTGAAATCGCCGCACCATTTTTCGACACGGCAGAAATCATCGAGATTCACCACGATGGCAAAGCAGATTCGCCGTCAGGCACGGCAATTGCAACTGCGAATCGAATGGCTGCGGCCAGCAGTTCTTGGGCGAAAGACCCAACTACACACGAAGCGATTGCTGGTGCACGCGGTGCAAAATCGGCAGCCGGCATACCGATTCATGCAGTTCGCATGCGTGGCGTTGTTGCCAATCAAGAAGTCGTATTAGGTACCCAAGGTCAAACACTTACAATTCGCCACGACACGATCGATCGCGCGAGCTTCATGCCAGGTGTTGTGTTGGCATGCAAAAAAATTGCCGAGAACAAGGGATTCACCCTTGGACTCGACAAGTTTTTGGGTATCTAAAGCTGTTTTCTAACGATTCCTATTAACGCAGAGAGTCAATCGCTGCGTCGTAATTTGGTTCGTTGGCGATTTCGCTGACGAGTTCGGTGTGCAGAATCTTGCCTTTTTCATCGGCGACGATAACCGCACGAGCCATTACACCTTTTAGAACGCTGCTCGTTAAATTGACACCGAATGTTGCGCCAAAGTTTGACCTAAATGACGATGCAGTTTTGACGTTTGCCAATCCTTCAGCAGCGCAGAAGCGTCCTTGGGCGAATGGCAAGTCGGCTGAAACGCAGTAGATCTCGGTGTTGCTGAGCGAAGATGCAATCTCGTTGAATTTTCGGGTGCTCGAGGCGCAAGTTGGAGTGTCGATACTTGGGAAAATATTGAAAATTACCCGCTTGCCAGCGATGTCTTTATTGGTGATGTCTTGCAGAGCACTTGTAGTCAAAGAAAACTTTGGAAGCGACTTGCCCTTGGCTGGCAACTTGCCACTCACTGAAACTGGATTGCCACCGAGAGTCACAGTTGACCCAGTCTTTTTTACAGTTTTCTTGCTTGACTTTTTCTTTGTAGTTTTCTTAACAGTTTTTTTCGCGATCTTTTTCGCAGTCTTTTTCTTTGTAGCCATGATTATCTCCTTGATTTTTGTGATTAGTTAGATTTTGGTCGACTTTTACGTGCCGACTGAAGTGAGGATACTACGAACAATAGTCCGACAACCCACCACTGATACTTTTCTATGTAATTCAGAAAATCCTTAATTTGTTGTTCAAATAACTTTCCGCCGCGCCACAACACGGCGAGCTTTATTGCAATACCTAACATTAGAAGCGGTACAAATTTTTGAGTCTTCATTTTGCGATGCCCAACTAATAGGCAGACCACATTGCTTCCAGGCATCAGCACGACCATTAAAGCGCCGGCTTTATCGACGGCTCTTTCAGTCCACCTATATATTGCGGGCATTTCGCCGACGTTTCCTAAAACCCAGCTGGATGCTTTCTCTCCGTACCATCGACCAACTAAAAACAATGCAATACCAGCAATCAATACCCGACAGAAACCAATAACTGAGTAACTCAATAAATCGATATACGGAACTGAAGCAAATAAATTTCGATTTCGTGAGCTGAGTAACAGCACAAGTTTTGGTCGCTCGTCGACGAGCGCTGGGCCAATATTTGTGCCGATTGTGCCGATCACAAATAACATCGTTGTCAATGTCAATACGGCTTTTCGCATTCGTAACACGCTAGCCGACTTGCTAACTTTATTGATAGCAACTGACCATCTTTTGGGGGACTCATGAAGGGTTTAATGCAAGACACACCGTTGACAATGGTGCACATATTTGAGCGTGCTGAGAAGTATCACTCAGACAAAACAATAACGACGGCAACCGCAGTTGGTAAAGATCGCATCACTTATGGTGAGTGGGCAGCGCGCACGCGTCAACTTGGCGGAGCACTTGACAAACTAAAAATTTCTGCTGATGGACGCGTCGCAACTTTCGCCTGGAACACCGCGAGACACCTTGAACTTTATTTCGCAGCACCTTGTACTGGCCGAGTTGTGCACACGCTAAATATTCGTTTGTTCCCTGAACAACTCACATACATCGCAAATCACGCTGAAGACGAGGTTGTCTTCGTCGACCGTTCGTTGTTCGGTTTGATTGCGCCACTGTTGCCGACATTCAAGACTGTGAAGCATCTTGTCGTGATGAACGATGGCAAAGGTGATGTGCCAGATTCGGTAGACGGTATGCAGATGTATGACTACGAAGAATTAATCAAAGGTGTTTCAGGCGTCGAGTTTAAAATTACCGATGAAAACCGAGCGGCAAGTATGTGTTACACAAGTGGTACTACGGGCAACCCAAAAGGTGTTGTGTATAGTCACCGGTCAACATTTATGCACACGATGGGCGCAATGATGGTTGACTCGCTCGGTGCGCGTGAGAGCGACATCATTTTGCCAGTTGTGCCGATGTTTCACGCCAACGCTTGGGGGCTTGCACACGCTGCAGTTGCATGTGGCGCAAATCTCGTGCTGCCTGGGCCAGATCTATCAGGCAAGGCAATTGCCGACTTGATCGTCAACGAAAAAGTCACTGTGGCGGCAGGTGTGCCGACCATTTGGATGAGCGTATTGCCAGAACTCAAAGGCCGCGATACTTCTGCGCTACGGGTCATCCCTGTTGGTGGAAGCGCCGTACCAAAAGCGTTGAGCGAGGCATACCGCGAGACCGTTGGTCTGCCAATTTTGCAGGCATGGGGGATGACAGAGACGAGCCCAATCGCGGCGACTTGCAACTTGTCACTAGCCGATCAGCAAAAGTCAATTGCAGAGCAAGCCGAACTTCGCACAACTGTTGGC
>JAPKZT010000057.1 GCA_026393655.1 Actinomycetota bacterium
CGTCGTACTGCAACAAATCTGGATCAACAAACACACGCAGTTGTGTGCTGTGACCAAAGGGAGGCACGCCACCGATTGGATAACCCGTTGCGGCGCGCACGGCGTCTGCATCAACACGCGAACACTTCGAGCCACCTGCGGCTGCGGCAAGTTTCTTTTCATCTAATTGATTTGATCCACTTACATATGCCATAACGATCTCGCCGTCAACTGCGAACACGAGACTCTTAACTATTTGACCGACTGAAACGCCGATCGCGGCAGCAGCATCGGCGGCGGTTTTCGTGCCTTCAGGAAATCTGCGAGTTGTGATTTCGAGGCCAGCCTCGCGAGCAGCAGCGATTACTCGCAGAGTATTTGGATGAACATCAGACATGATTATTTAAACTCTATTCAGAAAACTCAATACTTATAGTTGCGCCACCGCCCGGGGTGTCAACCGCATTGACAACTGCATCATGGTCATCAGCAAATTGCTTGACAATTGCCAAGCCGAGTCCAGAACCCGGCAGCGCCCGAGTCGCTACCGCTCGATAGAACCGATCAAAGATGTGAGACTTGTCTGCATCTGAAATACCTGGCCCGTGATCACAAACTTCAATTCGATTATTTGATACGAAAACGTCAACTGGTTGCGACGTCGGACAAAATTTCAGTGCGTTATCAATCAAATTCGAAATCGCCCGATCGAGTTGAGATGGACGAAGGCTTATATTCGAAGGCGCATTTAAGTGAATATCAATTGTTCGACCACTGCGACGTCGCGCTCGTTCGACTACTTCTTCAACTGCCTCTCCCAGATTTACGATTTGTAACTGCTCAACAAGACGCTGATCACTTGCCAAAGACGAAAGTTCACCGGTTAAAGCGGCGAGTTCGTCAACTTCTGCACGAATGTCTCGGAGAATCAAATTCTTAGTTTCAGTGTCTAGATTTTCTCGCTCAAGCAATTCTGAGTTGGCACGCAAACTAGTGAGTGGTGTGCGCAATTCGTGACTCGCATCTTGAACTAATTGTTGTTGCTGCTCACGACTTGATCGCAAAGCCACCAACATTGTGTTGAAACTTGTGGCGAGTTGTTCAATTTCTGCGTCTCCAGAAATATCTAATGTTGTTGTTAGTTCGCGCGTAGCGGCAATATGTTCAGCCGCCGCGGCTAGTTTTTGAATTGGCCGCGCAGTGCGTCTTGCAATAAACCAACCAGCGCCACCGGACGCGGCGATTGCCAATAATCCGAGAACGAAAAGCCATAGCAAGATGCCCTCTTTGGCAGATTCAATATCGCTGATGTCTTTACCGAGTTGCAGTGCCCCGCCGCGCAGCAATGGCACTGCCAACATTCGATATGGATCACCATCAATTTTTACGGTGAAACGAATTGGTTGGGCGAAAGGGTTGCGCACGATTGCTAAGACATCGTTTGTGATCGGCAGATCAACTTGCCCCAACGCGATTACTACCGTGCCTTGGGGATCAAGGACTTGTGTGACAGTGTCGAAACGAATCGGCAACAATGCTTCTTCAAGTGGATTTCGCTGTCTGCGATTGCCCGATGCAGAAGTGGTCGATGGAAGATTATTACGAGACCGAATTGACTCAGTGATTGCAATAATTCGTGAATCAAGAGTGTTATCAACTTCACTAAGCAGATGTTTTGAGACAGTCGCGTAAATTGCAACCGAAAGAATACCGACAGTTAGAAACACAATCACACTGGTAGCAATCAGAAAACGCGTACGCAGTTTCATGATGCTCGCACCACGTAGCCCACACCGCGAACTGTGTGCAAGAGTTTTGTTTCGTCATCTTGCTCAATTTTTCGACGAAGGTAACCGATGTATACGTCAAGAGACTTTGAATTTGTCTCAAAGTCAAAACCCCATATATGTTCGTAAAGATATTCGCGCGAGAGCACGATGCCGGTTTGCTCGAGCAGTACTTGCAACAGATCAAACTCTGTTTTGGTTAAGTCAACTATGCGTAACCCACGCCGAACTTCGTGGCGAGTCGGGTCAAGTGAAAGATCTGCCAGTTGCAGAATTGTCGAGGTGGTATTGGGTGCATTTCTGCGCAATAGCGCGCGCACACGAGCAAGAAGTTCGTCAATGCTAAATGGCTTAACCAAATAATCGTCGGCGCCTGCATCAAGACCGGCAACGCGATCACCAATCTCATGACGAGCGGTCAGTAACAAAATCGGTGTACGGTTCGCACGACGGCGCAACTCGCGACACACTGATAGTCCATCCGAGAATGGCATCATCACATCCATCACTATTGCGTCTGGTGTGTTCGAAAGAATCGCATCAAGTGCAGCGACACCATCTTTAGTGACAACAACCGTGTATCCCTCGAGTTCGAGCACGCGCTGAACTGCATTACGTACCGCAGGGTCGTCTTCGGCGACAACTAATTTGAACGTTTTATTAGATGCAGTTTTATTCGATGGAACTTTCACTTGTACAACGGTACAGACAGCAAATGCCTAGAAATGGCCTGAATAGGGGTCGCGACAACTTCTTAACTGTTTCTTAAATTGTGTTGTTCTAATTCTTAACAACAAGTCGCAAGATCTAGATGTTCACGGAATCCCCCGAGAACATTACGAAAGGAAAACCTAATGATGAACAAACGAAATATCGCAATTTTCGTCGGCATGGCAATTGCCGGCGCAATTGCAGGATCAACACTTGGTGTACCAGGTGGAGTCAGTGCGCAAACTAAGGCAGTGCAAGTTGGCGTGGCGAATGTTGAGAGAATGCAACACGAAGGCAAAAATGGCCATGGCAAAAATATGGAAGATGTTGCTGCAATTCTCAAGATGACTAAAGAAGAATTGCGAACTCAAGTCCAAAGCGGCAAGACACTTGCACAAATTGCAACTGCTCAAAAAGTTGATATCAAGTTGGTAATCGACTCGATAGTTACAAATATTAAAACTCACATCGCCGAAGAAGTTACTTCAGGCGAAATGACACAAGCCGAAGCTGACAAAAAGTTGGCAAACGTGACAACGAAGGTAACCGAGATGGTCAACAACCTTCCCCCAGCACGCGGCGAGCGCGGCTCAAAAACTCGAAGCGAAAACTACGACGAGTCAACTGAAACACAAAAGACTGGCGCTTAACTCCCTCAATTAAGCGCTAAGTGCGGTCGGTATCTAGAAAATCTAGATACCGACCGTTTTTTTTATTAACCGGCTGGTTTTTTTAAATAGCTACTTCGTCGACAGAAGCAGAACCCGCAAACGAAAACAATGTTGCGCCGATCAGCGAGCACACCGCAGCAGCGAGATAGGCCGCACGATATCCGCCGGCCACGTCGTAGAGCCAACCCAAAAGCAGTGGCCCGAGTGCGGTGCCAGAAAATGAAATCAAACCAGATCGCGCTGCAATGCGTGGATAGTCGCGAACACCGAAACGCTCGGCCAGCAACAGTGATTGCATCATCACCATGTTTCCAATCGTGACACCAAATAATGCAATCGAAAGCAACAAACCGATTCGTGATTCGTTGAGTGCGATACTGGCGAGCGACAAACCCTGAACTGTGGCGAGGCCAACGGTGAACTTCGTCATGTCAATGTGCGGGATAATTCGACCAGCAACAAACCGAGAGATAATTGACATCGACGAAAGCGCGATTGTCGCCAAAGTTGCAGTTGAACGATTTGTCCGCTCTTCAACAAGTTTGACTAGTTGCAATGCACCGCCGACTTGGGCACCGAGCGCAAAAATATATCCGATGGTGACACTGCGAAAAAATCTTGTGCGAACTGCAGTCGCAAGCGGCGTGCCAGAAATATCTCCGGCTTGACCAGGCTCGGCTCGTTCACCATCTGGGAGCCAGCCATAAGGTTGTGGATACGCACGCAACAAAAACAAAGTCACTGGTACTGTTCCACAAAACCAAATCAGAGCGAGCCAAGGTGAGCCATTGCGAATGCCTTGAGAGTCAAGAATCCATTTAATAAATGGTGTTACGACGATTCCACCCATTGATAAACCAGTTGAGGCGATTGCCAGCGCACTTGCCCGGCGCACATGAAACCATCGCGTCACAACTGTCGTGACTGGCCCCATGCCTGACGCCGACCAACCGAGTGCATAAAAGCCATAAACGACAAAGAGTTGCCATTTCTGCTCGACGAATCGCATTGA
>JAPKZT010000099.1 GCA_026393655.1 Actinomycetota bacterium
AACATTGTCGACGCTGCTTTCAAATTGCAAAAACTGATGCTCAATGCCCCACTACGAGATATTCAATTGATCCGTAATGCGAATCAGAAACTGGCTGACGATATTTCACCACTGTGTGAGAAGGTTCTTGCATCTCTTGATCGCACTCGTAACGACGAGACGTTTTTTGTTGGAGGCGCATCACAGATGGCCGAAGCATTCGACGCAGTTGAGATCGTTCGCAATGTTTTGCACACGCTCGAGCAGCAATATGTTGTTGTAACTTTGGTTCGCGACATGTTGAATCGCGGTTTGTCTGTAGCGATTGGTGCAGAGCATGGCGTTGAGCCACTCTCGGCGTGTTCTGTGGTTTTGGCGCCAGTCATGGCAGATGGAGAAAACGTTGGCACAGTTGGCGTGCTTGGGCCAACTCGCATGAATTATCCGCAGGCATTGGCAACTGTTGAACTCGTCGGCGATCGTCTTGGTCGTCGACTAACTGAGAATTAGAACTTTATGGCAACAGATTTTTATAAGTTGTTGGGCGTATCGCAATCAGCGAATCAAGAAGAGTTAAAGCGTGCTTATCGCAAACGGGCGCGCGAATTGCATCCAGATGCGAACCCGAATAACCCTGAGGCAGAAGAGCAATTTAAAGAATTAAGTCGGGCATACGAAGTTTTGTCTGATCAAAATACTCGCGCGCGTTATGACCAATTTGGTGAAGCAGGAATTTCAGGTGGCGGAGGTCGCGGCAACGGTGCTGGTGGTGACCCTTTTAGTGGCGGTGGATTCGGCAGCATCTTCGACGCATTTTTTGGCGGTGATTCACCATTTGGGGGTGGAGGCGGTCGAGGTCAACAAGCAGGTCCTCAGCGCGGCCCTGATTTAGAAACTCAGTTGAGAATCGAATTCGCTGAAGCCGTCTTTGGCTGTACTTCTTCTGTGACTATTCGAACGGCTGTTCGTTGCGATGATTGCAGCGCCACAGGTGCGGCAGCCGGAACCTCGGTGACAACATGTTCTGATTGTGGAGGCACTGGCCAAATACGTCGAACGCGTCAAAGCATTCTCGGTCAAATGGTCACGGCTAGCCCGTGCGGCAAGTGTCGTGGTGCTGGGCAAAGAATCGAGACGCCTTGTGCAACTTGCCATGGCGAGGGTCGTGTAACTCGAGAGCAAACTCACAGTGTTGAGATTCCAGGTGGCATCGCCTCAGGTCAGACGATGCGAGTTACGAGTCGCGGTGGAGTTGGCCCTCGTGGCGGAGAAGCCGGCGATTTATATCTTCACATTGAAGTCGGCGATCACGAAATGTATCGACGCGAAGAAGATGATCTGATTACAGAAGTAAAAGTTTCAATTTCTCAAGCGGCTCTTGGTGCAGAATTTGTTTTGGCGACACTAGACGGTGACGAAACATTAGTTGTGCCTGCGGGTGTTCAGCATGGCAATGAGTTCGTTCTTAAAGGAAGAGGTGTTCCGTCTTTGAATCAAGGTGGACGCGCTCGCAACCAAGTGCGAGGTGACCTTCGGGTTCAGATTGCAATATTTGTTCCGAAAAAATTGAATGCACGCGAGCGAGAGTTGCTTGAAGAATTGGCGAAACTTCGTGGCGAATCTTTTTCTGCACAAGAAAGTCGAGTGAAATCGAAAATTAAGTCTGCATTTTCGTGATTTCTGCGCTTCGTGATTCGACAGCCCATGTGTTTGTTGATGCGATTGATGCACCAGTGTTAGACGAAATTGATGCGCACCATTTGTTGCGCGTTTTACGTGTCAAGCCAAGCGACACCGTGACGGTGAGTGACGGCAAGGGTAAGTGGTGTTCAGGTGTTTTGAATTCAGATGCGACAATTGAAGCAACGAGTGAAGTTTTCACGACTGCCGCGCCGAATTGGCCATTAACTGTTGCGTTCTCGCTTGTCAAGGGCGACCGTCCTGAATGGACTGTTCAAAAACTCACCGAAATTGGCATAGATGAAATTGTTGTGCTGGCACCGACCGTTCGTAGTGTGGTGCGCTGGGATCATGACCGATCGAACAAGAATATTGAGCGCCTCAGACGAGTTGCGCGTGAAGCAGCGATGCAGTCGCGTCGCACTTGGTTGCCGAATGTGCACGGTGTGATTGAGATGTCAACTATCGCCCATTTATTTATTGCCGACCCAAGTGGTGTTTCACTTGATGCGTCTCATCGGTCAATTGCAGTCGGCCCCGAGGGTGGCTTTGCGCCACACGAGACTGAAACCTGTTCAGGTCTTGTTTCGCTTGGCGAGACTGTTTTGCGTGCAGAAACAGCTGCGGTGAGCGCCGCTGTTCTAATGTCGGATTATCGAAGAAAACGAAACTAGCCATGAGTCAATCTGACGACGACCTGACCGAAGCATCGCCCTTTTCAAGAATGGTGGGTGAGCGGTTGCGCTCAATTCGTCAGCAAAAGAACTTGTCGCTTAGCGACGTCGAACTTCAATCGCATGAGCAGTTCAAGGCGTCGGTGTTGGGCGCATATGAGCGTGGCGAGCGAGCGATTTCTGTACCGCGTCTTGAAAAGTTGGCGAAATTCTACGGGGTCACAATTGATCAGTTGTTGCCCCGTGACCCGATGCGAATTGAAGATAATCAGCCCGGTGCATCGGCGCCAACGAAGTTACGAATCGATGTCGCGAAACTATCCATGCGTGATGGTCTTGAATTTAAGATGCTCGAGCGTTTCTTGCGGATGATTCAGGTGCAGCGACAAGACTTCAATGGCAAGGTGATTACTGTTCGCGCGCATGACACGCGTGCGATCGCGGTGATGCTTGATATTCCAATTGACCAAGTCGGGCCAAGACTTGCATCACTTGACTTGTTGTTCGTGCCACCGACGACACAAAGTTAAATCTGTGCACCCAGGCTTTGGTGTCTATATACACATTCCGTTTTGTGCAAAGAAGTGTGACTATTGCGCGTTCGCAACATTTACAGATCGTCATCAACTAACGAGCGAATATCTCGCCGCAATGCGCACACACATTCAGCGCAGCGTCGCTGCGAAAATGCCCAAAGCGACGAGCGTGTTTATCGGTGGTGGTACGCCGACACTTGTGCCGGCAGATGAATTAATGAGTGTGCTTGCTGAAATACCGTTGGCGCCTGGCGCTGAAGTGACCGTTGAGTGCAACCCAGATGACATAACGCTGGCGATGATGCAGATTTTTCGTGCAGGCGGTGTCAATCGAGCCAGCATAGGTGTGCAGTCGACAGTTGATCAAGTTTTGAAGTCTCTTGGCAGAACTCATAATCCTGAAAATGTAAGTCGCTCAGTTGCCTATGTGCGCGAAGCAGGATTCGAGACTTTTAATCTCGACATTATTTATGGCGCGGCAGGCGAGACGATTGATGACTGGTCGCGAACATTGAATGATGTCGTGGCGCTTGATCCGCCACATGTTTCGGCTTACGGGTTGACAGTTGAAGCCAACACAGTTTTGGCGACGCAGCCAGATCGTCACCCCGACGATGATGATCAAGCCGACAAATATTTATTGTGCGACGATGTTTTGTCTGCAAACGGTTTGCAAAATTATGAGATTTCTAATTGGGCAAAGCCTGGTCATGAGTGTGAACATAATTCTCTGTATTGGCAGCAAGGTAACTATGAAGGTTTTGGTAGTGCCGCGCATGCGCACTTGAATGGCCGTCGCTGGTGGAATGTGCGTACTCCTGAGCGCTATATCGAACTGGTTATGGCCGGCGAATCACCAGAATCTTCAAGCGAAACTCTTGACGCGCAGACCAGCAAGCGCGAGGCATTGCAACTGTTAGTGCGCACGCGTGAGGGCGTGCCGCGCGGTTCGTTTAGCGAAGTAGATCTCGAAGAAATGGGTGAGTTGCTCGAACAGCACGAAGATCGCATTGTCTTGACTCGCACTGGGCGACTGCTAGCCAACGAAGTCGCTCTACGACTTATCGACTTAATTTAATCGCCTTAAGACACGCAGTTAATTCGCGCTTGTCGATTGAAACATCGTTTTGTGCGGAAGGGTATGAACCCGTCAGCACATCACTGCGAAACTCTTTGAATGCAGCCACCGACTCGCGATGTAGACGATGGTATTCGGATTTGAAATCTCGGTAGACCTTAGAGTGTCGTGGCACGTGGCCCTCGTTGTCACCAAGAATGTCGGTCGCAAATAAATATTGAACATCACAGTTGACGCCAGCACCCATACCGATGATCAGCATTTTTGTGCGCTTTGAAATTTCGGTGGCGACTTGCGCGGGGACTACTTCCATCTCGACTCCGACTGCACCGGCGTCTTCATATTGTTTTGTGAGTTCGTAGATACGAAGCGCTTCGGCACTTGTCTTGCCGACGGCTTTCATTCCGCCGAACCACGAATTTCTATATGGCACAAGTCCGACGTGACCAACAACTGGGATGTATTCGTCGGCGAGTGCTTTGATCGTTGGTATTCCATATCCGCAATAAAGTGTGTCGGCACCAACACCCATGAGGCGATACGCGTTGCGTAGTACTTCGGCATGGCTCGGATACGTGTTGACTGCCAAGCCGATTGTAAGAAATGTGTTTGGCGCGGCTTTACGGATGCCGATGTAATCGCTTGATTGACCGTCATGAAGTTCTGCAGCGACGAGAGTGCGAACAAAAACCTGAGTTAGGTGTCGCTTGCCCTTCGCTTCGAAAAGATCTTTGAGTGTTAATTTCGCCATGAAGCCCCCGTAATTTTGTTTGTGCTGCGACATCTATTGTCGCACCTCAACCTTTTGACTGACAAACTCGCAGGCATTGCTGACTGTTTAGTAAGGGCGCATAGCTCAGTTGGTTAGAGCACTACCTCGACATGGTAGGGGTCGCGGGTTCGAGTGGTCTCGTTGCTTCGCAATTCAATCTTCATATAGGTTTTACGAGGTTTTTATAACTCGTTGATAGTTGGCGGCCACTTCTTTTAAAAACTAACGGTTTACTCTGACGTGCTAGGGCAAACTCATAAGTGCGGCTGCTTAAATTTGTTCACCTCTGATTAACCTTCGAGAGCGATAGCCGATGGGCGAATCGCATAACCTTTGTTGCTATGTATGAATCCATATTGCAGTCATCTCCGATAGTGCGGATATTGGTTTGTCTTCTACCCGCTCTTTTGATTGTCTTGCCTTTTGTGAAGGCGTCTCTTAAAAAGGGCAGCGAAAACCATCAAGATGACAACGTGATGACCGCAGCAATGCGTTTTGTTGGAGCTGCATTCATCTTCATTGGGTCATTTGCGAATGTGACCGCATGGCAAGGTGCAAGTTCTGCAAACTCAAGCTTGAAAAATGAGTTGGCTGCATTGTCGGCTCTCTCTGAAACAATTCTGGATTACGAACAAGATGCAACCTTGAGCGATGCGATTTTAAAAATTACCACCTATGTTCAAACTATTCGTGACACGGAGTTGTCAGATAATGGCATTAAGGGTGTCTTGGTGGATGCGTCCGGCTTGAATCGAACCCAAATGACGAAGAACTCGGCGTTGGGCGTAGAGCCCACAATTATGCGCGATTCTGCCGAGCAGCAGGCTCTGGATATTCGAAGTGCAGTCATTGAAATTGAACTAGCCGACATCGTTGATGAACGTGACTTAAATCGAATGCTCAAGCAAGTTGATGATTTCCAGACCATTCGTCAGACGCGGCTCTCAGGCACGTGGCCACTCGTTCCACAGGTCGTGATCGTAACATTTTTAATTATCACGCTTGCAACGCTTGTGCTCATTGGTTGTTATCCGACAGGGCCTAGTCGAAGGCTGAAGTGGATGCAAGTGATTGGATCTGTTGCCGTGGTGTCGTCAGTGTGGTTCTCGGTGCTTTCAACTCAAGATGTGAGTGTGAATAGCAGTCGCTTCGATGCTCCAATTGAAGCGTTCCTTATCCGTTATAAATAATCTTTAATAAATATCTAGTGGAGATGGGGGAATCGAACCCCCGTCCATGTAAAACGGGTATGATTTTACGCAAGTAAGGGCGCGTAGCTCAGTTGGTAGAGCGCTACCTCGACATGGTAGAGGTCCCGGGTTCGAGCCCCGTCGCGCCCACTGTGTTTTAGGTTTCGGCGATTGCTTTAGATTCTTGGGCAGCGCCTTTAAAAATCCCTTTGCTCATCAATGAGAGTTCACTCTTTCGTCGTTGTTCGTAGATTGTCGCTCGATTCGCGTGAATCGCCGCATCTTGCGGCGCTGCCCATCCTGCGAAGTCTGCAAGGTGACAGGCCATGCGAATGTCGCCGCTGGCCATCAATTCGAGCGCACGGTTCATCAAATTTTCTGCGCCACCCGAAAGTTGTGCAAGTTCGGTGGCGATTTGTGCGTCGGGCGCCGGCTTGAGTCGTGATGCCGCGCCATCCCACCAGCCACCGTAAAGTCGCCAAATATTTCTCACGACAAATTCTGGTTCGTCATAAAGCGGTCGCATGTAAGGTTTATCCAAAATATTCTGTGGAACTTTAACGGTGTGAATGATCGTGTCTAATGTTTCGCCACTATTCATCATTTCGATTACTTGAGTGACGAGGCTCTCAAGAGATGTGGCGATGTCATCGAGCACGGTTGCGATTCGCGCCTTGCCTTCAATCGGCAGGCCGTGTGCGGGAACCAACAGTTCTGGTCCTTGAGCGATCATGCGGCGCAGTGCTTGAGCCCATTCAAATGCGTATCGCTG
>JAPKZT010000071.1 GCA_026393655.1 Actinomycetota bacterium
GACGGAGTCTTTGAAACAATCAGAAAGTGTGAAGACGGTTTAGATGTAATGACTTTATTAAAAGGTCCGGTTGTGCATTCAGGGTTTAAGAGACTGAACTGAGTATGTGCTGGCGTACTCACACCAAATGATAGTTGTTTTTAGAGTTGATGCGTCAAGTGACGTGGGGTTTGGTCATTTGTCGCGATGCATAAATCTGGCTGAAGTTTTGCGAAGTAGGGGAAATGAAGTTTCGTTCATTTGTCGGGACGATGAGTTACAAAGTTTTAGAACGCTTGAAGATCGGCTGTTCGCGACAGTGTTGTTGCCATTGCTCGCGACTGGCGAGGTTTGTAATCAACAACAAGATGCGGATCAGACAATTGAAGCATTAAAGGAAATGAGTCCTGATTGGTTGGTTGTCGATAATTATCGACTCGATAAACAGTGGGAGCAAATGGTGCGACCTTATGCGTTGAAAATCGCCGTGATCGAAGATTTGCCTAATCGGCGCCATAACTGCGACTTGTTACTTGATCAGAACTTTTCTGACCGATCCAATGATGCCTTCAGAGGCCAAGTGCCTGATGCCTGCGAGCTTTTACTTGGTCCGCGTTTTGCTTTAATCAGCGAAGAATTTAAAAGGATTCGTGAAATTAAAACAAAGCCAACCAATGAATTGAAGCGAATATTTGTTTTTTGCGGAGGGTCTGATCCACAAAATTTGACTCAGCAGGTGATTGATGAGCTTTCAACTGCTGAGCTGAGCAATATTGCAATAGATGTTGTCATTGGTGCACAAAATCAAAATTTTAATCGTGATGCTTCGCGAAAGTTGAAGGAAAACTTCGAGATCCACGATGCCGGAAGTAGATTTGCGCAGATCATGCGTCGTGCTGATTTGGCGATTGGTGCTGGCGGCACAACAACATGGGAGCGAATCTGTCTAGGGATTCCATCGGTGGTAGTGAGTATCGCAGAAAATCAGAATCCTGCGTGCGAGAAGCTGGGTAGCGAAGGCTTAGTCAATTACCTTGGCGCGCAGGCGTCATTGAGACCCGGCGTGATACGAGATGCAGTAATAGAAGCTAAAAATAGTTGTGCGTCGCTGTTCGATCAAATTGAAAGAGGGCAAATTCTTGTTGACGGCAGAGGATGCGAGCGAGTCGCCGAGGTTATGTGTCCGAGCGCCGAGTCTGACCTTGTAGTTCGGCTTGCGAAGGCTGACGACTGTGTCGAATTTTTCAATTGGGTAAATGACCCTGCCGTGCGCGAGCAGTCGCTAACAACTTCAACGATTCAATGGGAAGACCATAAAAGGTGGTTCGCCGAAAAAATCAGTTCTGCTTCATGTGAGACTTATGTTCTCGAGGCATCCGGTTTGCCCGTCGGACAAGTTCGCTTTGACCTAATCGGAGACTGTGCCGAAATTGATTATTCGCTTGACAAAATTGTTAGGGGTCGAGGTTGGTCGTCGACCCTGCTAGAAAAATCAATCAAGGCTTATTGTCGGCGACAAGCCACATCGTTGTGTGCAGTCGTTAAACGCTCAAACACTCTTTCTCGTGCTGTTTTTTTCAAGATTGGATTCGAAGAATCCGGGAGCCTTGTGCCCCCCCCGACAGGTCAACTTTCTATCGCAATTATTAGTGATGAAAAATCATGGATTAATTCTTATCTAAGAAAATTTAAGTTGGACCTCTTGCGGTCAGGACACAGACTCATTCACGTTCATAACGCAGAAGAATTGATTGCTGCGGATGTTTGCTTCTATCTGAGTTTTTCGAGAGTTGTTTCAACAGAAGTTTTGAAAAAATTTAAGAATAACCTTGTAATTCACGAAAGTGATCTTCCACACGGAAAAGGCTGGTCGCCGTTAACTTGGCAGATTTTGGAGGGCAAAGATGAGATCACGACAGTTTTGTTTGAAGCCAGTGATCAAGTGGATAGTGGACAGGTCTATTTGAAGAGCGCTCTAAAATTCGACGGTAGCGAATTGGTTGA
>JAPKZT010000208.1 GCA_026393655.1 Actinomycetota bacterium
ATAGTTTCGAGAGTATTGCGCAAGTTTGCGCACGCCTCGGCGTGCACGATCAAACGACTGCAACCGGCTTCGACATAACGACTTGCCATTGCCTCAGGTGTCAGAACCATCAGATGCGCTTCAAATGGAAGTTTCGTTACCGCGCGAGTCGATGCGATGATGTCAGGGCCGAACGTTAGGTTTGGCACAAACTGGCCGTCCATTACATCCCATTGGATTAGGTCTATGCCGGCTTGATCTAGCTCGCAGATTGCATCGCCAAGTCGCGAAAAATCAACTGGTAACACCGATGGAGCAATTTGAATCGGTTTCATCTTGATTTACAGCCTAGGGTGCGAGTGGATGAGTAACGAAGATGTAACTATCGAACGCATTGTTGCAGGCGGAGACGGCATGGGCCGGCTGGCGGATGGGCGAGTTGTTTTTATCGGCGGAACTATCACGGGTGAGCGAGTTCGTGTTGAGATCACGACCAATAAAAAAGATTTTGCGCGCGGTACTGCACTTGAGATTTTAGATGCTTCGCCGCATCGCGTATCTGCGCCGTGCAAGTTCGTCGCTTCTGGTTGTGGTGGATGCAGTTGGCAACATATTGCAGTATCTGAGCACATGTCAACCAAAGTTGCGATAGTTCATGAGGCTTTACGTCGCACGGCAAAAATCAGTGAAGCCGAGGTTTTAGAGCTAGTTCAAACTGGAGGCTCCGTAAGTTCGCAGGCATCGCGCACAACTTTACGGATGGCAACTTTACGGATGGCTGTGTTACCAAATGGCAAACTCGGGTTTCGTCGCGGTTTGAGTAACGACTTAGTTGAAACAAGTCCGTGTCTCGTCGCTCATGACTTGCTTAACGAGATAATTGCGTCTGCGAAAGTAAAGAACGCTACTGAGGTGACATTGCGTTGCGGCGCGTCAACTAGCGAGCACGGTGTTTGGTTGCATGACGAGCATGGCCGTGGGCAGGTCACTGGCTTGCCTTCAGATGTTGGTGTCGGTATTGAGTCTTTGGTACATGAAGTTATTGCTGGAGTGAAGTTGCGTGTGATGATGACCTCGTTTTTTCAGTCGTCACTTGAAGCAGCCGAATTATTGGTTGATGCTGTGCGATTAGCAGCGGGTGAGCGAGCACTTTCTGGAGTTGATGGCCGTGTTATTGATGCCTATGGTGGCGTGGGTTTGTTTGCAGCAACGCTGTTAAGTGCTGATGTGCCAGTCAGCGTCGTTGAATCAAGTGAATCTTCGTGTCGTGATGCCGTTGTCAACCTCTCCAAGCATCTTGCCGAAACGCGCGACACCAGTCAGCCGAGTGAAATTGTTCATAGCAACATAGAACAATGGTCGCCAGTGTCTGCTGGTTTAGTAATTGCTGACCCTGCGCGCACAGGTCTAGGACCATTGGCAGTGTCACGTCTAGTTGCGACAAAAGCTCCGCGAATAGTTCTAGTAAGTTGCGACGCCGTGGCAGGTGCGCGTGATCTACGACTATTAATTGATGCCGGTTACGAACTAAGCAAGGTCACAGTACTTGATTTGTTTCCACACACTCCGCACATCGAAACCGTCAGCGTTCTGCAGCGATCTAATCGCTGATGGAGAGTTTTCGAGCAAGCTTTTAAAGCAGGTGTTGATAGCGCCTCAAGAAGTCTGCACCAATTCGCAGTTCGATGTCTTCTTCGGTTTCAATCCATGTGCCGTTTAAGCGCTGATCCATCTCTAAGACCACTTCGGTAATCTCTTCAGGCGAGTTTTTTACAATCTCAATATCGCCTTCAATCAAAGATCTTTGATGACCCCAACCGTCACCTTGAGCAAAAATCCATTCGAGTGACTTTAGTTTTTTTTCGCTCCGAGACCAAGCGAGTTGTGGTATGTAAAGATCCTGTGGGCAGTAACTAGTTTTGTACAAGTGATACCAGTCTGTAATTACGGTAGGTTTGTCGAAAACTGATGCAACCCAGTAGAT
>JAPKZT010000296.1 GCA_026393655.1 Actinomycetota bacterium
ACAAGAGACTATGGCGATGTTGCGCGGTGCAAATTTAGACTTGCCGTTGCAGTTTATTAATTTCCGCGATTAATCTTCGGTTGGCGACTCGGTCGCACGGCGTTGCAGTTCGCTAACCACAGACGCATAAGCGAGAGTCGTCGTATCGCCGATGTTGCGACCTTCAGCAACATCACGCAACAACCGACGCATAATCTTGCCGCTTCGTGTTTTAGGTAAATCAGGCGTAAAGAAAATCATCTTTGGTTTTGCTATCGGTCCGATTTCTTTGGCGACATGTTCGCGAAGAACTTTTTCATCAACTTCTAATCCTCCACGCAAAGTTACGTAAGCAATAATTGCTTGACCAGTCATTGCGTCGTTAGCACCAACAACTGCGGCCTCAGCAACACTTGGGTGCGAAACTAGTGCAGACTCAACTTCGGTTGTTGAAATACGGTGCCCGGAAACGTTCATCACGTCATCAACTCGACCGAGTAACCATAAATAGCCTTCGCTGTCTAGTTTGGCACCGTCACCAGCAAAATATCGCCCAGGAAATTTACTCCAATAAGTTTCTCGGTATCGCTTCTGATCTTTCCAAATACCGCGCAACATTCCCGGCCATGGAGTTGTCAATGTCAAATATCCTCCTCCCGACATCACGCGATTACCTTGTTCGTCGACAAGTTCGGCGCCAATGCCTGGCAACGGAAACGTTGCCGAACCTGGTTTGGTAACCGTTACGCCCGGCAAGGGAGTAATCATCATTCCGCCAGTTTCGGTCTGCCACCAAGTGTCAATAATCGGGCATCGTGAACCACCAATATTTTCGTTATACCAAATCCAAGCTTCAGGATTTATCGGCTCACCCACCGTGCCAATTAATCGCAAAGAAGTTAGATCATGTTTCTCGGGTTCTTGCGCACCCCACTTCATGTAAGTGCGAATTGCAGTAGGGGCAGTATAAAAAATAGTTGCTTTATACTTTTCGATAATTTGCCAAACGCGATCGTTGGCCGGAAAGTTCGGCACACCTTCGTACATAATTTGTGTCGCGCAATTTGCCAGTGGCCCATAGACGATGTAACTGTGACCAGTAACCCAGCCGACATCGGCCGTGCACCAAAAAATATCTGTCTCAGGCTTGTGGTCAAAGACATATTTGAATGTGGTCGTAACATGTGCCAAATAGCCAGCAGTTGTATGCATGATGCCTTTTGGCTTGCCGGTTGTACCAGATGTATAAAGCAAAAACAATAAGTGCTCGGCTTCCATCGGTTCGGCTGGGCAAATTGCATCAGCCGTTAACATCGCTTCGTGATACCAAACATCACGGCCAGGAGTCATTGAAACTTCGTTGTTGCCGCGTTTTACCACAACAACATGTTCGATTGTCGTTGTCGTCTTTAAGGCCTCGTCGGCTTGAGATTTGAGTGGAAACACCTCTCCACGACGCCAACCACCGTCAGCGGTGATCAAGAGTTTTGCTTCAGCATCATTGATTCGATCAGACAGCGCTTGCGCAGAGAAACCACCAAACACGACACTGTG
>JAPKZT010000320.1 GCA_026393655.1 Actinomycetota bacterium
CGGCAGCAAACATGCTTGGGAACGTGAGCTTGTGATTTGGTGCCCACATTGCGAGTTCGCAAAGTTTTTCAAGCACGCCATCATCGAGTGCACGATCTTTGTCAACCATCATGTCTGTGCGCCGCGCCCGCACGATTTCTCGCAACTCTTCAAATTTCATAATCTGCGCGCTTTAGTTTTTGTGGAGCGCTGAATTGAGGCCGCCCCATGAGCCTGTGCGTTGTGATGCTTCAACGGCGCCAGTTTGGCTATTGCGTCGAAACAGCAAATTGTTAGCACCAGAAAGTTCGCGCGCTTTAACGACGGTCGCATCAGGAAGTTTTACCAAAGTGCCGCCAGTGACATAAAGGCCAGCTTCGATAATGCAGTCATCGCCGAGACTGATGCCAAGCCCACTGTTTGCGCCAAGCAGACAACGTTTGCCGACACGAATAACTTCTTTGCCACCACCAGAAAGTGTGCCCATGATTGAGGCACCGCCACCGATGTCAGAACCGTCGTCGACGATAACGCCAGCCGAAATGCGACCTTCGACCATCGATGTGCCGAGCGTGCCGGCGTTGAAGTTACAGAAACCTTCGTGCATCACAGTTGTGCCAGACGCAAGGTGAGCGCCGAGGCGAACACGCGATGCATCGGCGATGCGCACTCCAGATGGCACTACATAGTCAGTCATCCGCGGAAACTTGTCAACACCGTGAACTGTTATGTGTTCGCCGTTGCGTCGCATGTTGAAAGTGACTTCGTCGATTACGTCGACCGGTACGGCACCGAGTGATGTCCATGCAACATTTGTTAGCAAACCAAATATTCCGTCAAGATTCATTGAATTAGGCAATGCCAAACGATGAGACATCAAATGCAATCTCAAATATGCATCAGATGCGTCGCGCGGCGCAGTGCTTGTGTCGATTGAGATGTTGATGGGCACGATGCCAACACCACGACGCGGATCGGTGTGCGACTCGGGCAGAGATGACAAAAATTCTTCGGGCGCGCTTTCGCCCCAGCCAAGTCGTCTGAAGTAGACATCAAGTACAGCGTCGTTTGGTGCAACCGTGGCGATGCCAACACCCCAAGCGAGTTTTGCAGAACTCATGAGTCGAACACCTCTGGTCGCAAAGTCGGAAACAGAATCACATCTCTAATACTTGAAGCGCCGCTGAGAAGCATCACGAGTCGATCAATGCCGATTCCGAGACCACCAGTTGGTGGCAGACCGTATTCGAGTGCGCGTAAATAATCTTCATCAATTGTTCCGGCTTCGAGATTGCCGGCTGCTTTTGATTTCGCTTCTTCCGCAAATCTCTCACGCTGTTCGATTGGGTCGTTCAATTCGCTGAAGCCGTTCGCTAACTCGTGTGTGCCGACGAATAATTCGAATCGCTCAGTCAAGAACGGGTCGTTGCGATCGACACGCGCGAGCGGCGAAATCTCAACTGGATGACCAGTCACAAAAGTTGGCTTAAGTAGTGTCGACTCAGACTTTTCGGCAAATATTTCTTCTATGATGCGCCCCGAACCCCAACGCGTTTCTGTATGGATGCTGTGTTTCTTTGCGATTGCACGCAAGGAATCGACACTTTGTGACGGATGAACTTTTTCGCCGACAGCCTCACTAGCAAGATCAATCATCCGCACGCGACGCCACGGTTCTGCAAGATCAAATTCGGTGCCACGGATATTTACAAATGTTGTGCCGAGTGCATCGCGAGCAGCATTGCGGATCAAAACTTCGGTTAAATCCATAACGTCGGTGTGATCGGCAAACGCCTGGTACGACTCCATCATTGTGAACTCTGGGTTGTGTCGTGTCGAGACGCCTTCGTTGCGAAATACTCGACCGATCTCAAATACGCGCTCCATGCCACCAACTATTAAGCGCTTTAAGTGCAGTTCAAGTGCGATTCGCAAAAACAACTGCATGTCAAGTGTGTTGTGATGAGTAATAAATGGTCGAGCATGTGCACCACCAGCCTCCATATGCAGTACGGGAGTTTCAACTTCAATGTATTCGCGCTCGCTAAGAGTTCTTCTGAAACTTGAAATGGTTGCGTGTCGAACTTCAAACACTCGTCGCGCTTCGTCGTTGACAATTAAGTCGGCATAGCGCTGGCGGTAACGAGTATCTATGTCTGTTAGTCCATGAAATTTGTCGGGCAGCGGTCGAAGCGATTTTGAAAGCAAATCAACTGACGAAACTTTGACGGACAATTCACCTTTTCGCGTTGTCATGATTAAGCCATGTGCGCCGACCCAGTCGCCGAGATCGAGATTATTGATTACATCAAACTGAGCATCACCGACGACCGACTTAGAAACAAATAACTGAATGTCTGCACTGCGATCGCGAATCGTGACAAAAATTAGCTTTCCTTGATCTCGTTTAAGCATGATTCGCCCCGCAACCGAAACAGATTCTTCGGTTTCATTGCCAGGCTCGAGGGGTGCAAACTTTTCGCGTAATTCACCGAGTGTGTGGGTGCGATCAAAGCGATATGGGTAAGGGTTGACGCCAGTCGTTTTCAATTCGTCAATTGCCGAAAGTCTCCGAGTGCGCTCAGCTTGAAAGCCGGATCGACTGTCAGTGATTTGGCCGGTGCCCTGGTTGGTGTCTTGGCTGGTGCCTTGATGCTCGTTACTGTTTTCGGTTGTCACATTGCTCGCTTCATTTAAATTAGATAATCGCTATTGTAATTCGTTCAGACCGAATCAACAGGGCGAATCAACAGGGCCGAATTATCTGTTATTCAATAACGAGTAGAACATCACCAGCACCAACGGTGTCGCCAGCCTTGCAACTAATTTTCTTAATTGTTCCTGCTTTGTCTGCCTGAATTTGATTC
>JAPKZT010000126.1 GCA_026393655.1 Actinomycetota bacterium
ACGCAGCGCAATCACCAAAAGTGCTTGAGCTTCCACACGCCAAGGCTCGCTGAGTCGAGCATTAGAAAAATTAGAGAAAAGAGACAAACTCGTGGGAACAAAGCCACTTACTCAAACAACAGGGCGACGCAAGCATGCAATTTGTCGTGCTCGATTGCGACCAGGAACTGGCATCGTAACGATTAACGATCGCGTGTTCGAAGAATATTTTCCATCTGAAGTACAACGCAATTCTTCAACTGAAGCGTTGCGAGTCGCCAACATGATTGGCGCTTACGACATTGACGCTGACATTATTGGCGGAGGCATCGCTGGGCAATCTGGTGCATTGCGCATGGCAATCGCCCGAGCAATTGTTGAACTTGATCCTGAACAACGACTCGCGCTGAAGAAGGCCGGATTGTTGACACGCGACTCGCGTCGTAAAGAGAGCAAGAAATACGGTCTCAAAAAAGCCCGCAAGGCGCCGCAGTACACCAAGCGTTAATTCGCTTTTTGAAAAGCATGGGTTGTGCCGTGCTAGCAAAACAAATTTTAGTTATGCGTGCTAGAAACAGCAGGTAGTTAAATGTTGAAATTTGGAACAGATGGTGTTCGTGGAGAATTCGGAACCGAACTAACAACAAGTTATGTTGCCGCACTCGCTCGGGCAGCAGCAAAAGTTTTGCAATGCAAACTCGTGGTAATTGGTCGTGACACTCGCGAATCTGGCCTGGTGCTTGAAACAGCTATTGCTGAATCCTTGAGCAGTCTTGGAATTGAAGTTCATCTAATGGGTGTTGCTCCAACGCCGGCAATTGCTTTTGCTGCGGTGTCAAGTGAAGCGGTGTCTTTTGCGATTACTGCTTCACATAACCCTTATACAGACAACGGTGTGAAAATTTTCGGTCGAGGTGGACGCAAACTCACTGATGAACAAGAATCGCGAATTGAACTTGAAACTGAACTTGACCATGAACTTTCTGGCGAGGTTAATCGCGCGCCGGATCATCAGCGATCTTCGGCAAGTTCAAAAAGTTCTGCTGTTTCGCACCCAGAATATTTAGAACGATATTGTGCGGCGTTGGTCGCTGGCGTGCCCAAAAATGCATTGGCTAAATTACACATTGCTTTAGATTGCGCAAACGGCGCAATGAGTGAAGTTGCTTCAGCGGTTTTCGCTGGGCTCGGCGCAAAGGTGTCAGTAATTCATAATTCGCCCAACGGCAAAAACATTAATCACCACTGCGGCGCAACTGAGCCGTCTGAGTTGAAAGCCTTTGTTAAAAAAATTAAAGCCGATCTGGGTATCGCATTTGACGGTGACGGTGATCGACTAATTGCAATAGATGATTCTGGGTCAATTGTTGATGGTGACCATTTAATTGCAATTAGTGCTCAAGACATGAAGCGCAATGGCACGTTGCGGAATAACAAGGTAGCCGTAACCGTGATGACGAATATTGGTTTTCATCAAGCGATGAAACAATCTGCGATTGAAGTGGTTACAACACCTGTTGGCGACAGGTCGGTGCTGATTGCAATTCAAGAGAATGATCTCTCGCTTGGCGGAGAACAAAGCGGACACATTATTTACCATGACGTCGCAACAACAGGTGATGGTTTGTTGGCGGCGATTCGTCTTTCTGCGCTGATTGCGAATTCGTCACAGGCCTTCAGCCAGATTGCAAGTAACGCGATGACCAGCTTTCCACAGGTGTTAAAAAATATTCGTGTTGCCAAACTCGCTGAAAATGTTGCTCAAATGTTTGCCAACGAGATCGCGGCTGCAGAAAAAATCTTGGCAGATAATGGTCGAGTGCTAGTGCGCTCGAGTGGCACAGAGCCTGTTGTACGTGTGATGGTCGAAGCGCGCGAAAATGACATCGCCGTATCCGTCGCAACCACGCTTGTTACGGCGATTACTGCCCGACTGGGTTAGTCGCGAAAGTAGACTAGAAACCATGTGCGGAATTATCTGCGTGCTCAGTCGTCCGACGCGACGCGCAACGCCCACCTCTAACGAGATTATTGAGCTTTTAGACCGAGCCGTCAATCATGGCTCTGAAAGCAAAATTACAGCGCTTTCGAAACTTGTCGCTCAAGCCGATGAATTATTGCGGGGCGACCCCGGCCAGTTTTGTTTGGCAGGTAATCATCAATTAGTCGCAGCGATGACTTCGCGACTTGATCAACTAGACGCGGTTGTCGCAGGCTATGAACAAACAATCGAACACTCCGCCGAGGTTCAAACAGCCACATCAGAACTCGCATTGCAACAGATCATTAGCGCGAAAGACGCGCTATGGGAGTTGCGCAATGATCGAATTCGTACGGCGCGACTCGTAGATGTACTCGCTGGGCAAGGTGCGTCGAACGCAGCCCGAAGCGGATACTTTTCAATTCAACAAGCGTTCTCAGGTCTAGACCGCCTCGAGGTTCGCGGTCGAGATTCGGCTGGCGTACATGTTCTGGTCTGGGGACATGGATTGAAAGCCGATGACAAAAACATAAAGTCTTTAATCGCTAACCGAAGTGATGACTCATTGTTTATGTCGGGTGCGGTTCGGGTTACTGAAAATGCATGGTCATTTGTTTATAAAGCCGCAGCAGAAATCGGTGAACTTGGCGACAACACCAGAGTGATGCGTAATGCAGTAATTGCAGATGATCTGTTGCGTCTGTGCATTTCACAACCGAATTCGCAAGTCGCCGTATTGGCGCACACGCGTTGGGCAAGCGTCGGAATAATTTCAGAGCCAAACGCTCACCCTGTAAACAGTGAAGAACTTGAGCGTAAAAATAGCGACGCATATTTAGTTGCTGCATTAAATGGTGATGTTGATAACCATGCCGATCTTCGTGCCATAAATAGTCTTCGTGTTGCAGGGCCAATAACAACCGACGCAAAAGTTATCCCTGCTTTGATTGCACGACGCTTGGCAACAACTTCTTCGCTAAGCGACGCATTTCGAGAAACCGTTGCAAAATTTGAAGGATCAGTTGCGATCGCAGCCGCAAGCGCCGCTGAACCTGACAAACTTTTGCTCGCACTACATGGCAGTGGACAAGGACTCAGCATTGGTCTTGCTGAAGACCGTTTCATAGTTGCCAGCGAACCATATGGCGTAGTTGAAGAGACGCTTAAATATGTGCGCATGGATGGTGAAGCTCTTGGCGACCCTGATAATCCATCAAGTCGTGGTCAAGTAGCAACATTGTCTATTGCTAACGCCGGCAAACTCGACGGCATTATTTTGCAGTCATATGACGGCAGCAAAATTTCGCTCAGTGAGAGTGATATCTATACAGCCGAAATTACAACTCGCGATATAAATCGCGGCGAGCACAAGCACTTTTTATCAAAAGAAATCGCCGAAGCACCGCAGAGTTTTCGAAAAACTTTGCGTGGCAGAATTGTTGAAAAAAATGGATTGTTAGTTGCCGAACTTGGCGAGGCAGTTCTTCCGAAATTTGTGCGAGATCGTCTCGCATCTGGCGCGATCACAAAAGTTCGTGTAATCGGGCAAGGTACGGCTGCTATTGCTGGTCAAGCGCTGGCACGACTTCTTAAACAACTCGTCGACATTCACTTAAACATCGAGGCGTTACCAGCCAGTGAACTTTCTGGTTTTGAATTAACTCTCGACATGAGTGACACATTGGTAGT
>JAPKZT010000020.1 GCA_026393655.1 Actinomycetota bacterium
AATTCGCTGATGATTTACGACACCTTATTGAACTCGACGTGTCTCATTTCGTTTTAGATTTCGGTCACCCAAAATCAACAGAGCCAGTGTTGCGGTTCATTGAGCAAGTAATGCAACCCGTCAAAACAGCTCAATAATTTCTGCCAGCCGCCAGGAATCGAACCCCGTTTTTGTGGTTATTCGCCGAGAGTATTTAAGCGGTCAGCAACATCAGCGAACTTTGGCTCGCTGCTTTGAATCTTGACGAACAAGCGACGCGCACTTGCAACATCACCGGCGCGATCATAAAGATCCGCCAAAACATACCATTCACGAAGGTGATGCTCTTGTACTTTGTGTGGGTCACTAGTGCCGTGAGTCATCATTCGAACCGCAGCCTGCAACTCGCCTTGATCAGCCAAAGCACCCGCGGCAACAATTCGTCCTTCAGCTAATAACCCTGGCTGTGGAGACATCAGTTTCATTGACTCCCAAAGTTCTGTAACTTTTTCGTAGCGACGCAATGCGCGATAACAGTCAGCCAGCACTGGATGATTAACAACTTCAGCAGGCTTGATGCCTCGCGCGATTTCAAGTTGATCAGCAGCGTCTTGCCAACGGCCCAGTCGGTACATCGACAGACCCGCGACTTCGTGGACAACTGCGATACCTATCACCTTTGGTAGAAGTGGCATTATCAATTTGCGCGCTTCAGAATATCGGTGTGCTTCGAATGCGTGTAAAGAACGAGCAAGTCGCTCAATCGCCCGATCGGCAGTGGCGCCAAGTTGTTCTTTAATTTTGTTTGCGTCGCCAGCCTCAACATTTTTGATGCTGATTGTCATTGCGCGATCGTCGTCATCTTCGAAGCGCGGTGAACGCTTTGAACTTGTTCGCGGGCCCGATGATGATCTACGTGTCGAACCTTCGTCTTGCCAACTCTCGCGAGTGTGCTTAGCCGGTGGATACGGATCGGTGCCGTAGCGACGACCGCCGGTACGACGAGCTACATCATCAGATTTTTGTTGCGCAGTAGTGCGAGTATCTGGACCATCATCACGACGGGCGCGAACTGGACGATCAGAACTGTCACGACGCGGACGACGATCTGAGCTGTCACGACGCGGCGCACGATCGCGATCAAACGAACGCGCTGGACGATCGGATCGATCACTAGAGCTACGACGCGGACGATCTGGACGATCCCCCGAATCACGACGCGGCGGACGATCACGATCAAACGAACGAGCCGGACGATCAGAACTATCACGACGCGGCGGACGATCGCGGTCGAACGAACGAGCTGGACGGTCAGATCGATCACTAGAGCTACGACGCGGACGATCTGGACGATCAGAACTATCACGACGCGGCGGACGATCACGATCAAACGAACGCGCTGGACGATCTGATCGATCACTAGAACTACGACGCGGACGATCTGGACGGTCAGAACTGTCACGACGCGGCGGACGATCGCGATCAAAACTTCTTGCCGGGCGATCAGAACTGTCTCGGCGTGGGCGATCTGATCGGTCTGGCCGATCACTTCGACCAGCACCTGCTGGACGTGCGGGA
The DNA here is from genome assembly GCA_026393655.1 of Actinomycetota bacterium. Lineage (GTDB taxonomy): Bacteria > Actinomycetota > Acidimicrobiia > Acidimicrobiales > Ilumatobacteraceae > BACL27. The sequence continues at coordinate 1,558 of JAPKZT010000020.1, forward strand.
CGACTGCCTTTTACGAAAGGGCGTGCAGGACGACCGGTGCGCTCACCGCTTGATCGTCGAGGCTCACGACTTGATGAAGATTCAGAATCGTCGCGTGGCATGGCACATTGACACTATCGCTAAAAATGCTCAACTTTGCTCGCAACGCGCAGATGCTACTTAGTGAACAGCATCACTCCATCGTCAACTGGCGACTTTCGAAACATCTTTTTATCTAGTTCATAGTTCTGTGGGTTTATCCACGGTTCATGGTCGCCTTGCTTTGGCATCTTGTGCATCATTCGCTTCATATAACCCGACGAAAACACCTCAATCCATTTGCGTTCAGGCATATTTTGATCCTCGTCACGCAGCGTTGGCGTACATGCAGCCGTCTTACTCTTGCGCATCTGATTTAACAACCGACAGACATATTCGCAAGTTAGGTCGGCGCGCAGTGTCCATGAGGCGTTGATGTAACCCCATGACGACGCCAAATTTGGAATGCCCGAAAAAGCAAAGCCTTTGTATGTCCAAGTCTTGGCAAAATCAACTGGCTGCGAATCAACGACAAACTCCATCTCACCGAGCGTGCACAAATTTAAACCCGTAGCCGTGACAATGATGTCAGCATCAAGATGCTCTCCCGAGTTAAGTTCTATACCAGTCGTGGTAATCGTCTTAATCGTGTCGGTGACGATATCTGCTTTGCCTGACTTGATCGCAACAAACAAATCGCTATCTGGAATCAGACAAAGTCTCTGATCCCACGGGTTGTAACTCGGCGTGAAGTGTTTATCAACATCAAAATCTGGACCAAGTTCGAGTCGCACAGAATCAATCAATACTTGCTTCACACCTTCGGGCGCTTCACGACAAAGTTTGTATAACACTTGTTGCCGTGTTGTATTTTCGATTCGCGTAAGCGCATAGGCGATTTTCTTTGGCCAAATTCGGCGCATTCTTTTTGCAAATGGATCAATGGCCGGTCGTGAAAACATATATGTCGGCGAACGCTGCAACATCGTTACTCGCGCTGCGTCTTTGGCCATCGCGGGCACGAGCGTTACCGCAGTTGCCCCCGAACCAATTACGACGACGCGCTTGTTTTTGTAATCTAAATCTTGTGGCCACTGTTGCGGGTGCACAACTTTGCCCTTGAACTGATCAATGCCAGGAAACTCAGGTGTGAAACCTTGCTTATAGCTGTAGTACCCAGAGCACATAAATAGATACCCGCAGGTGGATTCGCTAGTAACGCCAGTTGTCTTGTCGGTGACATTTAGAGTCCATCGCGAATTCTGCGTTGACCACTGAGCACTAGATACATGTTGGTTGTAGTGAATCTTTTGTTCAAGATTATTTTCACGAATCGTCTCTTCGAGATAGTCAAGAATTGCAGGACCATCGGCGATCGCTTTGTCGGCTGTCCATGGTTTGAATCTGTAACCAAGTGTGTGCATATCGCTATCTGAACGAACGCCTGGATATTTGAAAAGGTCCCAAGTGCCCCCAAAAGTGGCTCGACCTTCAAGAATTTTGAAACTGCGATCTTTGCACATCGTTTGTAAGTGATAGGCGGCGCCGATACCCGAAATGCCCGCACCGATAATGATCACATCAAAATGATTGTCAATATTCACTGCCGTAGGTTATAGAAATTACCGGTGTTTCGCCAACACGAACAATGGTTGAGTGATTAACTAAGGTTTGGTTGTGAGCGAGATTTCATTCAATCCGTTTGATCCTGAGTTCAGAAAAGATCCACACCCGTTTTACGACCGTTTGCGTACAGACCAGCCAGTCCACAGAACGCCAATTGGGTTTGTCGTTTTAACTAGATACGACGATGTAGTCAATACATTGCGAAATAACGATTTCAGTCGCGATATCGAGTTGAACGCAAATTTGCCCGAAACACCAACCCGAAAATTCAAGCGAGAAAATATCAGGAGTAAATCAATCTTAAATCTTGATCCGCCTGACCACACACGCCTGCGCAGGCTCGTTTCTAAATCGTTCACACCGAGCGCAATCGAGAGACTGCGACCAAGAATCCAAGAACTTGTCGACGCATCATTGGCTAATGCCAAGCGAACGGGCGAAATTGAACTCGTCGAAGAACTCGCCTTCCCTGTGCCGTTTCTTGTGATCTCAGATTTGTTGGCAATGCCAACTGACCGTGGGGATGAATTGCGCGAATGGTCGCAAATTATTACAGCGACACTTGAACCAACAACTGGCGTCGAAGACCTTGAACGCGGCGAAGTCGCAATCGGCAAAATGCGCCCTTATCTCGAAGAGATTATTCAGCATCGTCGCCAACACATGGGAGACGACATGTTGTCGTCATTGATAGCCGTAGAAGAGCAAGGTGAAAAACTCAATAACGATGAATTGATGTCATTTGTTATTTTGTTGTATATCGCGGGCCACGAAACGACCGTCAACTTAATTGGTAACTCGGTTCATGCGCTTCTGAGCCACCCCGAACAACTTGCAATTATGCGGCGCGAATCTTGCACAGCAAACATGGTCGATGAGTTATTGCGATACAACGGACCAGTTCAACACACGATTCGCACGTCACTAGTTGATGTCGACCTTGAAGTTGAAGGTTCTAAAATCACGATCGAAAAAGGTGCACTTGTACTTGCCAGTTTGGCTGCTGCAAATCACGATGCAAGCGTCTTTTCGAACCCGCATAACTTAGATTTCTCCAGAACTAATTCAAATCGACATGTCGCCTTCTCAGCAGGTGTTCACTACTGTCTCGGCGCTTCTTTAGCAAAACTTGAAACTGAAATCGCTGTAGGCACATTGGTACGCGAATTCAAGAACATTGAAATTGTTGGCGAACCAGAGTGGCGTGACCGGTTGACGATCCGCGGCGCCGTAAAACTGAACTTAACAGTTAGCTAGTTAGCCCGCAATATCGACAAGGTGATAACTGGTTTTGCCCTTGCGTAGAAGTAACCAACGCCCATGCAACAGCGGAATCTTCGAAAGATTGACTTGATCATCAATTTGCTCGCCATTTGCTCGCACGCTGCGTTGCGCAATCAAGCGTCGTGCTTCTGTGTTTGAAGCCGCAAGATTCGTTTGAACCAAAATCCCAATCGCATCGCCAAGTGCAGCGGCACCCATCTGCGTGACGGCCACTTCATTAGCAATTGCTTGCATCGTCGCAAATGATGACGAAGTCGGATTAGCCCCAAATAATACTTCGGCGGCGTCTTGGGCGTCTTGGGCTGCCTGTTGTCCATGAACAAGTGTCGTCAACTCGCTGGCAAGCGATCGCTGTGCGATTCGCGATTCTGGATTAATCAACTGTTGACCGACAATATCTTTGACAACTTCAACTGGTCGCAGCGAGAACTGCATCAACATCTTTTCAATATCAGCATCAGCGATTTGCATAAAATATTGTCGAAATTGATAAGCCGATGTACGACTTGCATCTAGCCAAATTGCGCCGTCAGCTGTTTTACCAAACTTTGTGCCGTCAGCACGCGTCACCAATGGCCAGGTCAAACCGTAGGCCGATCGGCTGAGCCGTTTGCGAATCATATCGATTCCTGCGGTGATGTTTCCCCATTGATCAGAGCCACCCATTTGCATCTCGCAGTTGTGGTGCTCTGCGAGATGACGGAAATCATTTGCTTGCAACAACATATAACTGAACTCGGTAAACGAAAGCCCGTTGGCGTCGGCAATTCGGCTCTTCACCGATTCTTTAGCCAGCATCTGATTTACGGTTATGTGTTTGCCTACATCTCGCAAAAAGTCGAGTACCGTAATTTTGCTCGTCCAATCTGCGTTATCGACCAGCGTTGCTTGCGTCGGACCTTTTTCAAAATCCAAGATTCGCTCTAATTGCTTTTTAATTTTCTGCACATTGTGTTGCAAAGTTTCACCATCTAAAAGATTTCGTTCTTCACTTCGCCCAGAAGGATCACCA
>JAPKZT010000016.1 GCA_026393655.1 Actinomycetota bacterium
AATGGCTGTAAATATTGATGGTTTGTTTTTAGTTGCCCAAGCAGTCGGAAAACAGATGAAACTCCAAGGTGGCGGCTCGATCATTCAGACATCTTCTATTTATGGAATCCTTGCCCCCGACCAGCGCATATATGAAGGTTCGCAATACAACGGAAGACCTATTAATACGCCTGCTGTTTACTCTGCATCAAAGGCAGCCGTAGTTGGTCTCACAAGCTATCTGTCAACTTATTGGGCCGATAGTGGTATTCGAGTTAATTCTTTGACTCCAGGCGGAATCTCTTCTGGGCAAAATAAAACTTTTGACGATAAATATTCAAACCGAGTTCCGCTTGGGCGAATGGGTCAAGCATCAGAACTTACCGGTGCATTAATTTATTTAGCATCAGAAGCATCAAGTTATGTAACCGGTCAGAATCTCATAATCGACGGTGGGCTGTCTACATGGTGAGGCTAAATAATAGAGCAAGGTTAATTTCGAAATGAGCGAACTTTTCTGGTGTACGAGTTGTTTGAATATGTCAACGCGACCAAGAATCACATTTGATAAACGTGGTTGGTGTAACGCTTGCCAGTGGGCAGAAGAGAAGAAAAATTTGGATTGGTCGAACCGCCAAAACGAACTCAAACAAATTTTAAATTCGCACCGATCTTCTGATGGATCTTTTGATTGCGTTGTTCCGGTTAGCGGTGGCAAAGACGGGTCATACGTTGCTCATCAACTGAAACATGTCTATGGAATGCATCCCTTGACTGTCACAATTACACCAGCACTTGCACTTGATCTCGGTAATCAAAATCTGAAAAATTTCATTGCAAGTGGATATAACCATATTCAAATCAGCCCTGCTGGTGACGTTATGGATGCGCTTAACAAGTTTGGTTTCATTCACAAAGGATTTCCATATTTTGGTTGGTTAATGGCAATCAAAACTGGACCACTCAAGATTGCAGCCCAATTAAATATCTCGCTAATTTTTTACGCCGAAGAAGGTGAGACTGAGTACGGCGGGTCGACTGCTCTCAAAGACAAACCATTTTACGATATTAAATACATTCGCGACATTTATTTCGAGGGTGGCCAAGATCTCGTATTCAAAGAAGCCAAACTTGAAAACGAAGCGCTACCATTTTTTCGGTTCCCATCAAAAGATGAAATTGGTGATGGCGAATTGAAGATCACACACTGGTCATACTTTGAAAACTGGGACCCATATCGAAATTATCTTGTCGCAAAAGAGCACTGTGGATTAATTGAATCAACTGATACAAATTCTGGAACGTTCACAAACTTTGCGCAAAATGATCAAGCGCTATATTCGCTTCATGCCTACATGATGTATTTGAAGTTTGGTTTTGGTCGAGCAACTCAAGATGCCGGAATCGAAATCCGTCGCGGTGCAATGACTCGAGACCAGGCCATAAACTTGGTCAAACTTTACGATGGTCTATACCCGCAAGACAATATTGATGCGTATCTCAACTATTACAAAATGACTCTCGCCGAGTTTGAAGCGGTGATTGATCGCTGGACAAATACATCTCTATTTACAAAAAAAGATGGCCGATGGAAGCCAACCTTTACAATTAAATAGTGAGTAAAAAACAGGTTGTAGTCATTGATTACGGCATGGGCAATCTTTGGTCTGTTGCCAGTGCAATTCGCTATCTGGGTGCTGAAGCCTTAATCACATCAAACACGAAAGAAATTTCGTCGGCTAAATTTTTGATACTTCCTGGAGTCGGATCATTTCGACGGGCAATGCAAGTAATTAAACAGAACTCTATTGATCAAGCCATTCTTCAGTCACTATCTCAATCGGAAACGAAACTTCTTGGAATTTGCCTAGGAATGCAACTGCTTGGTTCTACGAGTTCAGAAGATGGCGACACTCAAGGGCTCGGGCTAGTACCAAACACAGTACAGAAATTTACCAATAATGCGGATACGAGATTAAAGATTCCACATGTTGGATTCAGTGAAGTTAAACATGGCGCAAACACAAAACTTTTTAGCGGTATTCCTAGCGAGTCGTGCTTTTATTTTGTCCATTCATATTTCATGAAGTTAACTCCAGCTATTGACGGCGTGGCCACATGCCATCATGGCGGCGAGTTTGTTGCAGCATTTGAGCAAGGACAGGTATCGGGTACGCAATTTCACCCAGAGAAGAGCCAATCAATGGGGCTTAATCTTTTGAAGAATTTTCTCGAAAGTTAGACCGTGGCCAAGAAAAGACTTATCTTCACACTCCTTTATGACAGTGGCTCGTTCATGCTCTCGCGAAATTTCAGACTTCAAAAAGTTGGCGACATTGACTGGCTTGAGAAAAATTACGGCTTTTCAAATGTTGGTTTTTCAATTGACGAACTAATTGTCCTGGATGTAAGTCGCAACGAACGTAATCGCGATGAATTCTCTGAAGTCCTAAAAACTCTGACTAATGATTGCTTCGCGCCAATTGCTGCAGGAGGCGGAATCAACTCAGTTGCAGACGCAAGAAAATTACTGCGCTCAGGCGCAGACAAAATAGTCGTGAATAGCGCCCTGCATAGCAACAAGCAACTTATTTCAGAACTGGCTCAAGAATTCGGTCGTCAATGCATAATCGCCTCTGTCGACTGTAAACAGATAGAAGGAAAATTTTATATTGCGACCAATAACGGGTCGAACATGACTGATTTATCTCTCACAAAATTTTTGCAACAATGTTCTGATCTGGCGATCGGAGAAATCTGTATCAACTCGATTGATCGTGACGGCACGGGAAACGGTTTTCAGATTGAATTACTTGATTTTCTACCCGAACTATTTGAGATCCCGGTAATTATCAGTGGCGGCGTTGGTAATTACTCGCACCTAGCTGAAGGGTTAAAAGATGCTCGCGTTGATGCAGTGGCGACAGCGAATCTGCTCAACTTCATGGGCGATGGACTTGCCTCAGCGCGCTCACAACTTGTGAACTTAGGTATTGACTTGCCAATCTTCAATTCGCATTAGGACATAAACAAACAATAAAACGAAACTACAATGACGAGGTGAGTTTGTTTCCAAAATCAAGATCAATAGATTTCAACAATTTCGAGCCATCCAAAACACCGCTGACTGTAAAGTATGGTTTACCCGACAAAGTTGGTTTTTGCCAACGATGCGTGACATCGAACCAGAAGCCAATTTCGGCGATTGAGTTTCAACACACCGCTGGCTCCGTAAAGCAAGCAATTCATATTGATAATGAAAATATTTGTGATGCTTGTCGTGTCGCTGAAAAGAAATCTCTTATCGACTGGGATGCCAGAGACGCTGAACTTCGAGAACTATGCGACCGGCACCGCAGCACCGACGGTTCGTACGATTGTCTTGTGCCAGGTTCGGGCGGCAAAGATAGTTTCGTCGCAGCCCACATGTTGAAATATAAATACGGCATGCACCCACTGACTGTGACATGGGCGCCGCACGTATACACCGAATGGGGTTGGCGAAACTTTCAGCGATGGATTCATGCAGGTTTTGATAATTATCTGTGCACCCCGAATGGTCGTGTACATCGACTTTTAACTCGACTTGCGGTTGAAAATCTTTTTCATCCATTTCAAGCGTTTATTCTTGGACAAAAATCACTGGCGCCGAAAATGGCTGTGTTGCATCAAATACCTTTAGTTTTTTATGGAGAAAACGAAGCCGAATATGGCAACCCAATCGGAGATGCTGACTCTGCCAAAAGATC
>JAPKZT010000307.1 GCA_026393655.1 Actinomycetota bacterium
ATTGTGCAAAACTTTTTGCCGAAACCTCTCACGATTATGCAACGCGAAAAGCCTTGTCCGCAAGACGAATACTTATGGACAATCGCCGCAGCAAGAGTCATCTTGCCGCCAGAAATTCACTTACAAGCACCGCCAAATTTGAGCGACGACTTCGGAGTGTTGCTCGACGCTGGCATTGACGATTGGGGTGGTGTTTCGCCGGTTACTGCAGATCATGTAAACCCAGAACGCCCTTGGCCTGCGCTTGACAAGTTGCGCGACGCAACCGAAAAACGCGACAAAGTTCTTGCGCCACGATTAACTATCTATCCTGAGTTTGCAACTGCACCCAAGAAGTGGCTTGATGAATCGTTGTACTTCAGAGTTCTCGATCGCAGCGACGCCGAAGGTTTGGGTCGCGATGACCCTGGTCAGGTCTGGCCAGAAAAAGTTACGGCTGCTGATGTAGTGCAAGATGGCGCAGAAGTTATTTTGATCGGTCACCGCTCAACGCAGTGGTATTCGGGTGCGAATAATCCCCCACCAGTTTTAATTAGCGCGCGCGATGATGGCAATAAAGTTAAATCTGGCGCTATTGCCGAAGTGTTGCGCGGCGTTGAACTCGGTCAACAAGTTGATCAAGATGAAATTATTACGCTGTTTAGTGCTCGAGGGCCCGAGGTTAACGCAGTTGCCGCACTTGCCGACCAGTTGCGCAAACAGGTTGTCGGCGATGTTGTGACGTGGGTGCACAACAGAAATATCAACTACACAAATGTCTGCACGTTCAAATGCAAATTTTGTGGATTCTCAAAAGGTCCGCTGAGTCTAAACTTGCGTGGCACGCCATATCTCTTGAAGCTCGACGATATTGCGTTGCGAGCGAGCGAAGCATGGGATAAGGGCGCCACTGAGGTAACTCTGCAAGGTGGCATTCATCCTGATTTTGATGGCGACTACTACATTGATGTCGCGCGGGCAGTTAAAGATGCTGTGCCGCAAATGCACATTCACGGTTTTACTGCGCTTGAAGTCACTGAGGGCGCAAAGAGACTCGGCGAACCATTACACGAATACATTTTGCGACTCAAAGATGCCGGCTTGGCTTCTCTGCCAGGCACAGCAGCCGAAATATTAGATGATGACATTCGCGCGATTATCTGCTCGGACAAAATCAACACCGAAGAATGGCTCGAGTGTCATCGAGTTGCACATAAAGCTGGGTTGCGATCAAATATCACGATTATGTTCGGCTCGGTTGAACACCCGATTAGTTGGGCCAAGCACATCGTGCGCACACGAGACTTGCAAAAAGAAACTGGTGGCTTCACTGAATTTGTCGGTCTGCCGTTCGTACATATGGCTTCGCCGATTTATTTGCAACACAAGTCGCGTCGTGGACCGACTTTTAGAGAAACGGTATTGATGCACGCAATTGCTCGCATCGCGTATCACGGTTTGATCGACAACATCCAAGTGTCATGGACAAAGATCGGTCACGCTGGTGCGAGACAGTTATTGCAGGCAGGTTGCAACGATATGGGTGGAACATTGATGAACGAGAATATTTCTCGCGCTGCCGGTGCAAGCCACGGCCAAGAAATGACCGAACAGTCATTCAGAGAAATAGTTGAACCGATTGGTCGCACTTTACGCCAACGCTCAACTCTCTACGATAAAAAGGCTGAGTTTGCGGCTCACTAGCCGAAAAAT
>JAPKZT010000017.1 GCA_026393655.1 Actinomycetota bacterium
ACAAAATTGCCTCTGCATGCTTGACAGATAGTGAACTTCTTGCCGCAATTAATAAAACTAGTAAACCGACAATTATTTCAACTGGAATGTCCTCATTGGAGGAGATAGACAAAGCAATCAAAATTCTCGCCGATGTACCACTCGCTATCGCACAGTCAACGTCAACTTACCCCTGCGAAAATAATGAATTGAATCTTCGAGCAATTGCGACACTAGGTAATCGATACGGAATTCCTGCGGGCTATTCAGGTCATGAACGTGGCGTACAAGCGACAATTGCGGCAGTGGCACTCGGCGCAACATTTATCGAGCGACACATCACGCTTGACAGAAGTATGTGGGGCACAGGTCACTCAGCGAGCCTTGAGCCTGCTGGTCTTGAGCGACTAGTAAGAGACATTCGCATCGTTGAACTCGCGCTCGGAGATGGTGCCAAGCGCGTGTATGAAAGCGAAATTCCAATAAGGGCGAAACTCAGAAGAGTCATTTAAGCCCAATAGGCTTTACAACAAGATGTTAAGGCGCTTGCGACGTGCAGTAACTATAGTTTTTTCAGGTCACATTGATTGGTTGCCACCAAAGCAACGACCAGTTGTGCTCGTTCATGCAGATGGTTTTAACACGCTGACAAAATTTGTTAATGCAAGCGACGTCGCGATCCTTGACCCTGAACGCATAAATATATTCGTCGTTCTTAAAATGCTGTTTTCGTTTCAGAACTCCCACGCACAATACCGCACCAAATTTATTAATACGGTTCGACCAAAGGTAGTGATTACATTTATCGACAACGATGTGACCTTCTATTCACTTAAAAGTCTCGTTTCTGGTCCGCAATTTATATCCGTTCAGAACGGACTTCGACACAACTACTCGTTCAATTCACAAGGTGGTCTTCTTGACCAACTGGACGAGGTTTCAAAACAGGGATCTCTAACGTGTGATTACATCTGCGTTTTTGGCCTTGCCTCAGCAAAATTGTTTTCAACCTACATCAACAGCAAAACACTCATTACGGGAAGCATCCAAAATAATTTTCGCGAAGTAAGTACACCTAATGCAATGACATCTGAAGTCGTATTTGTTTCCCAATTGCAAGCATTTACGCTCGAGGGCAGCACCGTCAAGGTCTACTTCGGGAACCAAGGAATCACAATTTCAGAATTTTTTGAAGCAGAAAGACAAATTGTTCGGGCGCTAGCCAAATATTGTGAGAAAAAAGAACTACGCCTTGTTGTCTGTGGCAAGCGAGATCATACACACACATACGAGCGTGAATTTTTCGAAGATATTCTTAAACCGACAGCACCAAACTTCTTGACTCGTGAAAGTGGCTCAAGCACCTATGACGCGATTGATGCGACAGGGTTGGTGGTCACTATTGACAGCACAATCGGCTATGAATCTCTTTCAATCGGCAAGCGGGTTGCGTTTATGTCTGGTCGCACTCAAGCCGCGGACTCAGTTGGCTTGGCACAAGTACGCGATACGAACTTCGGATATCCATTGGACCTTTCTCCAACTGGCAAGTTCTGGACAAACCAAGCAACGACAGCAGAATTGACACGAATTCTTGACTATCTGCGGGCTGTTACTGACGAAGAATGGGCTGCTGAAATAGCCCCGTACAATGAGACCCTCATGGCGTATCAGCCTGGCAACCCAGTTTTCAAGAAGTTGTTACTGGATCTTGGGCTCACATTGATTGATGGAGTGAAATCTGATGCTTAAAGGTTCTTCGATTCTTATCACCGGTGGCACCGGGTCTTTCGGTCACGCATTTGTGCCTATGACGTTGGCAAAGTACAACCCGAAGAAACTCGTGATCTTTTCTCGTGACGAGATGAAGCATTGGGAAATGGCCAAGACTTATGGAGATGACGAGCGAGTTCGTTTTTTCGTCGGTGATGTGCGTGACAAGGACAGACTTTCGCGAGCGTTAAGCGGCATTGATTACGTTGTTCATGCCGCTGCCACAAAAATCGTTCCAATGGCTGAATACAACCCATTCGAATGTGTAAAGACAAACGTGATTGGCGCAATGAATCTCATTGATGCTTGCATCGATAGAGGTGTGAAGCGAGTTGTCGCGCTGTCCACCGACAAAGCCAGTAGCCCGATCAATTTGTACGGAGCGACCAAACTCACTTCGGACAAGCTGTTTGTGTCGGGCAACTCCTATGCCGGACCAAATGACACCAGATTTTCGGTCGTACGTTACGGAAATGTGATGGGCTCGCGTGGGTCTATCATCCCGTATTTCTTGTCAATGCCAAATTCAACAACTGTTCCAGTTACCGACGAAAGAATGACTCGATTTATGATCACGCTTGAACAGGGCGTTGAACTTGTGTGGACCGCATTTAGCGACATGATGGGTGGAGAGATTTACGTCAAAAAAATTCCATCGATGAAAATATCTGATGTAGCCACAGCCTGCTTGCCGCAGGCCAAGCATGACATCATCGGTATCCGACCTGGTGAAAAACTCCATGAGCAGATGATCAGCCCAGATGATGCACCACATACATATGCCTATGGTGACTATTTCAAAATTTTGCCGGCAATCCATAACTGGAGCGCGGAGTCTGGTCGCATCGGCAAGGGCATACCTGTAGGTGAAGATTTTGAGTATTCATCAAATACCAATACCGAATGGATGTCGGTGAAGCATCTTCAAGACTGGATTGAGAAAAATCGGTCATCAATCGGAAAGATCTAATCGATCATGTTTATTCCCTACGCTCGACAATCCATCAGTGATCAAGACATCGCTGCTGTCAGTGAAGTTCTTCGATCGGATTTTCTGACACAAGGTCCTGCTATCCCAACTTTCGAGACAGCGCTTGCTGCATATTGTGGGGCCAAGCACGCAGTGGCAGTCAACCGTGCGACTTCTGCATTGCACATTGAGTGTCTTGCGCTTGGCGTTGGCCCGGGCGACATTGTTTGGACAAGTCCGATCTCATTTGTTGCGAGTGCAAACTGTGCTCTGTACTGTGGCGCCAAAGTTGATTTTGTCGACATTGACCCTGACACGTTTAACATCAGTGTTGCGGCACTGACTGCCAAACTTGAGCAGGCAAAAAAATCTGGTTCGCTTCCTCGCGTCGTTATCCCAGTTCATTTGGCTGGTCAGTCATCCGATATAGCGGCTATCCACGCGCTTGCTCAAGATTTTGGATTCAAAATAATCGAAGATGCATCACACGCCGTGGGCGGCACGTATAACGGATCTCAGGTGGGCAGTTGTGCATACAGCGATATCACGGTTCTCAGTTTTCATCCAGTCAAGATCATCACTTCCGGCGAAGGAGGTATGGCTCTCACGAACAGCGCTTCCCTATCTGCAGCAATGGAGCGTCTTCGTTCACATGGAATTACGCGAGACAAAAATTTATTTCAACACGCCTCAGATGGTCCGTGGTACTACGAACAGATTGACCTCGGATTGAACTACCGACTTACCGACATAGCCGCAGCACTTGGGCTTAGTCAGTTTCAGCGGTTGGATAGTTTTGTTACGCGACGAAACGAAATCGCTCGCGACTACGATTCGCTCTTTTCCAGTTCAATATTCACAACACCAACTATTCACGATGATGTAATTTCTGCATTTCACTTGTACGTCATTCGAATGGCGTTTACGGGCGATCAAAAGCAACGCTTTTTTGAATTAGCGAACAAAAACGGCGTTGGGCTCAATGTCCACTACATTCCGATCTACCGTCAACCTTATTATTCGCAGATGGGATTTGACTCTGCCGATTTCCCAGTTGCCGAAAAGTACTACTCAGAAGCTGTCAGCATCCC
>JAPKZT010000220.1 GCA_026393655.1 Actinomycetota bacterium
GTCGGCGATGAAATTGTTACTCGCGTTAAAGCAAGCATTTAGCCAGCCAAATTGAGAGATTTAATTGAAGCCGACGAATTAATTGCTCGGCAGTAACCTTAAAACAGTTGTTAAAAGTTTTATTTTTTAATTAGGAGACAGAATGCCAATTACAACAACCCCGAAAATTTGGATGAATGGTTCGCTCATTAATTGGGACGAAGCCAAGGTGCATGTTCTTACGCACACGTTGCACTACGGCACTGGTGTCTTTGAGGGCATTCGCGCATATGAGACCGCAAATGGTCCGGCGGTTTTTCGATTGACCGATCACATCAAGCGTTTACACAACAGCGCCAAGATCATGGATATGGAACTGCCATATTCGGTTGAAGAACTCGTTGAGGCAACGAAAGAGACCGTTCGGTCGACTGGCCTGCCGTCGTGTTATGTACGCCCGCTCGCTTACTACGGATACGGCGAAATGGGTTTAAATACTTTGCCATGCAAAGTTGATGTAGCCATTGCTTGTTGGCCTTGGGGCGCTTATCTCGGTGATGACGCCGTTGATAAAGGTGTGCGAATGAAGATTTCATCATGGACGCGTCACGACCACAATACGATGCCGCCCGCAGCGAAAACTGTTGGTAACTATGTCAACTCGTCGCTGGCAAAAGTTGAAGCAATCAAAGCCGGCTACGACGAGGCAATCATGCTTTCGCCGAATGGTTTAATTGCTGAATGCACTGGTGAGAATATTTTCTGCGTTCGTAACGGTGTAATTCTTACTCCGCCACTTTCGGCTGGCGCACTTGAAGGTATTACGCAGTCAAGCGTTACCAAAATCGCACGCGATCTCGGATATGACATTCGTGTTGACAACATTGCCCGCAGTGATTTGTACATTGCCGATGAAATTTTTGTTTGCGGCACCGCAGCAGAAGTTGGCTCCGTCAGTTCTGTCGATGATCGCAAAGTGCCATGCCCTGGGCCAATGACAAAAGCAATCGCTGCGACCTATGCCAAGGCGGTTCGTGGTCAAGATGATCGCTACAAACACTGGTGCGAGTTAGTCAAGTAATTTATGTCTGAGGCACGCGAACTCGTCGAGGTCTTCGACACAACTCTGCGCGACGGCATGCAAGTCGAGGGTGTTTCGGCAAGTGTGCAAGACAAACTTCGCATCGCAGAGCAACTTGATTATTTGGGCGTGCAATACATCGAGGGTGGCTGGCCCGGTGCAAATCCAAAAGACATCGAGTTTTTTGCTCGAGCCCGAACTGAACTTAAATTGAAGACTTCGACTCTTGTTGCATTTGGTTCGACACGTCGCCCCGCTGGCAAAGTCGATGATGATGCCACACTACGCAACCTGATCGAAGCCGAGACGAGTGCAGTATGCATTGTCGCCAAGAGTTCTGACTATCACGTTGAACAAGCGTTGCAGACGACTCTTGATGAGGGAGTAGCGATGGTCAGCGACTCCGTCAAATTTTTAGTTGCAAATAATCGTCGCGTACTTGTAGACATGGAGCATTTTTTTGACGGCTACAAAAGCAATGCAGAATTTTCTCTCCGTGTACTTGAAGCTGCGGTAATAAATGGTGCAACGCACTTGGTTTTGTGCGATACAAACGGTGGCTCATTGCCAAATGAAGTTGAAAAAATCGTCGCTGATGTGCGCCGTCACATGGGTAGTGATGTAATAATCGGCATTCACTGTCACGATGACACAGGCTGTGCAGTTGCTAACTCGCTCGCCGCCGTGCAAAGTGGCGCACGCCATGTGCAGGGCACATTGAATGGTCTCGGTGAACGCACAGGCAACACAAACTTGACGACCGTTATTCCAAACTTGCAACTCAAACTCGGTTACAAATGCTTGCCCGAGGGTCATCTTGAGCGACTCACGCAGGTAAGTAATCATGTTGCTGAAGTCCTCAATCGTCCGATGAACCCGCAAGCCCCATATGTCGGTGTTTCAGCGTTCGCCCATAAAGCCGGCTTACATGTTTCAGCAATTGCTCGCGCCAAAGATGCATACGAGCATGTCGCGCCAGAACTTGTGGGCAATGGCACACGCTTTTTGGTTTCAGAGATGGCTGGTCGTGCAACGATTTCAATGAAGGCTAAAGAGTTGGGCCTCGATATGGATGGTCCGGCAATCAATCAAGTACTTGATGATCTAAAACGACTTGAATTTGAGGGTTACCACTTCGAAGCCGCAGATGCCTCACTCGAGTTATTGATGCGTCGTGCATCTGGTTGGGATCAATCATTTTTTAAAGTTGAGTCAATGCGCGTGATCACAGATGAAGCCGCATCCGGGGCATTTACAACTGAAGCAACAGTAAAAGTTTGGGTTGGCGAAATTCGAAATGTGAATACTGCCGAAGGTAACGGCCCGGTTAATGCAATTGATACTGCGTTGCGCGAAGCTTTGAAAACTAGTTTCCCTCAACTCGAGCGCGTTCATCTCACCGACTATAAAGTTCGAATTCTTGACTCTGGGTCTGCGACTGGCGCCGTCACTCGTGTACTCATTGATGCCACTGATGGTGAACGCACTTGGACAACAATCGGAGTCTCAGCCAACATCATTGAAGCATCTTGGCGCGCGCTTGAAGAATCTTTGGTCTACGGGTTATTGCACTTGCGATCTTGATCGCATGACTAATTGATCTAGGATATTTAAATTATGGCTGCGCCAAAATTTGCTCCTGTTGATCCAATCGATCGTCCCCGCTCATATGCGTCACCAGAACATATTCCGACTCCATGGAGAAACGATCGCCCTGCGGCAATTACGAGTCGCCAACCAATTGGTGCACGCCTTGGTCGTCAAGGTCCAGATCAGGGATATGCATTGAAACTTGCAAAGGTCTGCGCGACTTGATTGAGTTGCAACCTGGTGAGTCAGCCGACGATGCAATTCGTGGAACACTCGCAATTGCTTTACGTCGCGCGTCAAAATATGGTCGTGCGCCTGTGATTCACGATTTAGTGTTTGCATTTTCAATCTGGGGATGGATGTTGCTGAATCCGCCTGATGATCTAATTGCGAGCCGTAAGCAGTTATTTTCCGGTCTCGGTAGAGCAGCGCATCACTATTCTGAGACTCGAGAACTTGTTGACAGAGTTCCCGAAAGCACAATGATTATGACGATCGAGCAAATTCGCACAGGTATGCCCGGTAGTTGGCGCGCGCTAACTGGCGTATAACTTTTATTCTGTAGTTGCGTGCGCTTCTAAATCTTTCAACGAAATAAATTCAAGAGTCAAAGTGTGAGTTGAACGCAAGCGAACTTTCGGCGCCTTGCCAGCTTCAA
>JAPKZT010000075.1 GCA_026393655.1 Actinomycetota bacterium
CGAAAAATCATTGGATGTTTAACGAGATGTGGGGCATTGATGTGGCAGTTTCTACACCGCACCTGATTACGAGTCTTGTTCAAGAAGCAGTTAGTGTCGGAAATTTTGTGAAATTAATGGATTTCGCAGGTGGTAAAGCCGAACTTGCAGAAGTGACTCTTGCCGATAATTCGCCAGCATGTGACAAGACACTCAAGGATTTAAAGTTTCCGCGAAGCGCGACAGTTGTGGCGATTGTTCGCAATGAAGTCGTACTTGTGCCAGCGAGCGACACAATTTTGCGAGCTGGTGATGAAGTAATGGTGTTGATTACTGAAGATGCAGAACTTGCAATTCAAAAAATTCTTGTTGGCTAAAACAGATTAATTCTCGTTAGGCGAGAAGTGTGTAAGCCGGATTTAACACGATAGTGCGATCAGCATCTCGGTGCGGCACGCCATCAATCATGATGCATCGGCCGAGGTCGATACCGGGGATATTGCGTCGTCCGCTAAAAATAACGACTGCCTCTCCAGTGCCGTCACTGATTACAACTTCTACTGCTGGTATCCCACTGCGTGGTTTGGTACGCATGCGTTTTACTTCTCCGGCAATTTTTGTGCGCGTTCTTAACTGCAAATCTTCAAGTGCAGTAAAGCCAGAGTCTTTAAACCGCTGACAAAGTCGCTGTGAGTCAATCTCTTGAGTGTCAGCGTTAAGTCGTTTGCCGTAGTCGCGAATACCCATCAGCTCGTTGCCAGTCTGTTTAATTCCTGTTCTAATTCTAAATCTGAAAGCACACCGATTCTTGTCGTGACAATGCCATCTTTGGCGATAAATACCCAAGCGGGTTGATATGGCACATTGAACCGAGCAAATACGTCGCCGTTGCCGTCATTGATATTGGCAAAAGTTATGCCAGTTTCAGCGATAAATTTCTTCATCGAGTCTTCGCTACCGTTCCAAGCGACACCAGTAATGCGAATTTTTGAACTCCATGTTTTATATGCAGCCTCGACCGAGGTTGATTCAAAGCGAAAAGTGCTTCAACCAGGCGCCCAAAACCAAAATGCGAGTGGTTGAGTTTTGAGCAATTCTGCGCTTGAAAATTTTTCGCCGCCGACAAGCTGCGCAGTGAAGTATGCCGGTGTCTCTGTTAATGCCCCTGCCACGGTTTGGTCAGTCGAAGCAGTTAAATCTGTAGACGGGCTACTAGACGGGCTAGTAGTCGGGCTGTTAGATAGTTGAGAATCTGCACCGCAGCCAAAAAATGTCAGCAATAAAAGAGAAGCAAATATTTGTCCACTTAGTTTTAATGACTTGTTCACGTTGCTAAGAGTAACTCATTTAGGGCGAAATAATCAGAGATCACTCGTAGCCTGATTGTTTATGAGCACTAGAAAGTTGATATTTTTTGCATTACTTTGTGGCGTGGCTATTTTGTTAGCAGGCTCTTTGCAACTGTTCTTAATGTCACGGTAGATCTGCGATAAGTCATAGTTCGGTCACGAACCTAAACGGCTACGATAAACAAGGCATTCACAAGAAAGAGAAACCTTGGCAGACCAATTTGATCTCGTTGTAATCGGCGGAGGTCCTGGTGGCTACGCATCAGCCTTCTATGCAGCTTCTTGTGGCATGAGCGTGGCTCTAGTTGAACGCGACACAATCGGCGGAACATGTTTAAACCGTGGTTGCATCCCAGCAAAGGCGTTTCTTGAAACGGCTGCTGCCAATCGCCATGTCGCCCACGCTTCAGAATTTGGGATTAACGCGAACTCAACTGGCATTGATTTTTCGGTTAGCCAAGCACGCAAAGCGCGAATCGTCGACGGCTTGGTTAAAGGATTAACCGGATTAACAAGGTCAAAGAAAGTTACATACTTGCTCGGCACTGGATCGCTTGAAGCAAACCGAGTTGTAAATGTTCAACTTGCTGACGGGACTGCAACAAAAATTCAAGCCAATAATGTGATTTTGGCGAGCGGTTCTGTACCTCGCACAATCAAAGGCTTTCCAATCGGCGGATCAATCATGACCTCTGATGAAGTTCTGATGTTAGATACGATTCCAAAACGGATAGCAGTAATTGGTGGTGGCGCAATCGGTTGCGAATTCGCGTCGACATTTGCCGATCTCGGCTCGGAAGTTTCGATTCTTGAAGGTGCACCAAAAATTTTGCCTGGGCTAGACCCTGACGTTGCAAATGTTGTGGTTAAGAGTTTCACAAAAAAGAAAATCAACATAAAAACTGGCATCGTCGTAACTGGTCAAAGTTCGTTGCCAGATGGTTCGACGCAAATAACTTTTGCGACGGGTGACCCGCTAATTGTCGACGTCGTGATTATGTCAATTGGGCGCCGTGCGTTTTCTGACGCACTAGGGCTGAGTGGCACAGCAGTTAAAGTTGACGATCGGGGTTTTGTTGTTGTCAATGAATATTGTCAAACAGCAGAGCCGGGCGTTTATGCAATCGGCGACTTAATTAACACTCCACAACTTGCGCATGTTGCATATGCCGAAGCAATTTTGTCGATCAAACATTTGCGTGGCGAAAGTGCGACGCCAATTATGTACAACCGTGTGCCATGGGCAATTTATTGTCATCCAGAAGTTGCATGGGCTGGCCCTTCAGAAGAGCAAGCGCGCGATGCAGGTCATGAGGTCGTTGTCGCAAAGCATCAATTTCGTGCTAACTCTCGGGCGATGATTCTTGGTGAGATTGACGGGCTAGTCAAAGTGATCGCGAAAAAAAATGCAGATGGCACTGCAGGTCAAGTTCTTGGTGTGCACATGGTCGGACCTTGGGTAACCGAGCAACTAGCAGCAGGCTATTTGGCCGTCAACTGGGAGGCTTCAGTTGACGAAATCGCCGAATTCGTGATGCCGCATCCGAGCCTTAGTGAATTATTCGGCGAGACAATTCTCTCGTTGACCGGCAGAAGTTTCAACGCATGACAAACTTAAAACAAGATTAAAAACGACTAGATAGAAAGACAATCAAATGGCTGATATCACACTTCCACAACTTGGCGAAACTGTTACCGAAGGAACAATCACACGTTGGTTTAAAAAAGTTGGCGATGCTGTCGCCGCTGACGAACCTTTGTTCGAAGTCTCTACCGACAAAGTCGATACTGAAGTGCCATCTCCTGTTGCTGGCACTCTGACTGAAATTCGTGTCAAAGAGGGCGAAACGGTTTCTGTAGGCACAGTAATTGCAGTCGTTGGTTCGGCTAACGCGAGTTCTGCGCCTGCGCCTGTTGTTGCGCCCGCGCCCGCATCGCAACCTGCGCCTGCACTTGTACCCGTCGCGCAAGTCGCGCCGACGCCTGCACCAGTAGCGCAACCCGAGCCAATTCGTGTCGCACAACCAGTTGCCAGTGTTGCAACTGCGACACGAGCACCAATCTCGGCGACTGCGTCAAACAAATTACTTTCACCAGTTGTGCGTCGACTTGTTTCGGATCACGGCATTGATGTCAACACACTTGTCGGCACCGGCCCAGGCAGCCGCATCACTCGCGAAGATGTTTTGGATTACATCGACAAAAATGGCTCGGCGCCACAAATTATGGCACCGGTTGTTCAAGCGCCGGCACCAGTTGCACAGCCCGCGCCAGTTATCGCAGCGCCCGCGCCGGTTGTACTGCCTGCACCAGTTGTAGAAGTGCCAAAAGTCGTCGCGCCAGCGCCGCAGCCAGCGCCGCAACCAGCACCAAAGTTCACGCAAGGTTCAGAGCGTGAAACTGTTATTCCGTTGACAAAAATTCGCAAACTCACTGCAGCACACATGATTATGTCGCAGGCGGTTAGCGCTCATGCTTTCAGTGTCGTTGAAGTTGACTATGCAAATGTTGACGCAACTAGAAGTGAAGTCAAAGATCAATGGAAGCAAGCCGAAGGCTTTACTCTGACGTATCTTCCGTTTATCGCTCGCGCAATTGTTGATGCCCTTGCTGAGTATCCAAATCTCAATGCGAGCATTGAAGCCGACAAGTTGGTCGTTCATAATTATGTCGACCTGGGCATTGCCGTTGATCTTGAATTCAATGGTTTGCTAGTGCCTGTTGTACGCAGTGCGGACGGCAAGCGGTTGCGTGCAATCGCTCGCGAAATTTCAGATCTTGCAACGCGTGCTCGCGGGCGAAAATTAACCCCAGACGAAATTCAAGGTGGAACATTTACGATTTCGAATAACGGGTCTGCTGGTTCGGTTCTTACTATGCCGATCATCAATCAGCCACAGGTTGCAATTATGTCGACCGATGCGATTGTACGTAAACCAGTTGTCGCCCGACTTAGCGATGGCTCAGAGAGCATTGCA
>JAPKZT010000281.1 GCA_026393655.1 Actinomycetota bacterium
GTCAAAGCGACGGCGACGTGTTTGCTGGAGCGTGATGACATCACTAATCGACTTAGCGAGATTAAATGTCCTGCGATTATCTTGCATGGCACTGAGGACACTGCAATTTCAATGGAGCGCGCCGAGAACTTGCGTAATGGTCTCGTCGGCGCAGGCAAGATCATCCCAATCAAAGGCGCCGCGCATGCATCAAATCTGACCCACGCACATTTGGTTAATCCACCATTGCTTGAGTTTCTACGTCGCGTCGCGAAATAACTTTTGTTAAATGATTGCCGATAACGACGTCGACAGATATTTGCGGTTTGACCGCGAACAATGGTCAATGTTGCGCGCACAAACACCGCTCACGCTCAGCGAAAAAGAACTTGAGGCGTTGCGAGGTATCAACGATCGTATTGATCTAGACGAGGTGGCGACTATTTATTTACCCCTCACACGTTTGTTAAACCTCTATGTTGCCGCGACGCAAAACTTGCACCGGGTTTCAGCGACGTTTCTTGGCACGATGGCACCAAAGATGCCATACGTAATCGGTATTGCCGGCAGCGTCGCGGTCGGCAAAAGCACTTCGGCTCGAATTCTGCAGTCATTGCTTATGCGTTGGCCCGAGCACCCCCGAGTTGAACTAATTACCACAGACGGATTTTTATATCCGAATGCAGTGCTTGAAGAGCGTGGGCTGATGAATCGCAAGGGATTCCCCGAGAGTTACGACACGAAACGACTGCTGCAGTTTGTTCGTGATGTCAAAGCCGGCACAGCAGAAGTATCTGCCCCCGTATACAACCACGTTGTCTATGACGTGATGCCTAGTCACGAAGAGGTCGTACATCAGCCCGATATTTTAATTGTTGAAGGCTTGAATGTGTTGCAGGTTGGTTCGGGCAATACCGAATTCGTCTCAGATTATTTCGACTTTTCGATCTACATCGACGCACTTGAAAAAGATATTGAAAGTTGGTTTATTGAACGCTTCCAAACTCTAAGAAAAACAGTTTTTCAAGACCCAAATAGTTTCTTTAAACACTTTGCTGATTTGACGCAAGACCAGGCCGTCGCGCTCGCACATGAAATTTGGGCTGGCATTAACGGCCTAAACCTAAAAGAGAATATTCAACCAACTCGAGCCCGCGCATCACTCGTGATTCAAAAAGGAGCAGACCACAAAGTAAACGCAGTACACCTGCGAAAACTCTAAAGTCACTTACTGAGTTAGGCTTCAATGCAACCGAAAAAATGCACGGAATGATTATAAATGATAAGGAATAATTTTGGATTCAAAGAAAACTGACACACATTATTACGAAGAACTGTTTGAAAAGACTGCGAGCCAGTCGGCCGAAACTTTAGGTTCGCATTACAACTATTCATGGAAAACCGACCCTCGTCGAATGCTGTTTGCATTTTCGCGATACAAGTTCGTTGGCAAAATGTTTGAGGGGTTTGATCGAGTTTTAGAAGTCGGTTGTGGGGATGCTTCGGCAACAAGGCTCGTTCAGCAAACTGTAAAAAAAGTCGTAGTGACAGACTTTGACCAAGTATTTATTAGCGACATTGAGAGCCGACAACAGACTGACTGGCGCCTTGATGCGAGAGTTCACGACATGGTCGCAGAGCCACTTCAAGAAAATTTTGACGGAATTTTTAGTCTTGATGTTTTAGAACATATTGAGGCTGTTCATGAAAACGCATTTTTGAAGAACATTTGTATCTCGTTAGACGAGCACGGCACGTTCATTGTTGGTATGCCGTCTCTTGAATCACAGGCGTATGCCTCGGAGGCCAGCAAATTTGGCCATGTGAACTGCAAATCTGGTACGGAATTACGTGATCTCTTAAAGAAATACTTTCACAGCGTTTTCATGTTTTCAATGAACGACGAAGTAGTTCACACAGGGTTTTTCCCTATGGCTCACTACTTGATTGCGGTTTGCTGCGACAAAAAATAGTTAGCGGTGCAGTGAGTTGAGATAGTTGTAGACGGTGATTCGCGAGACGCCCATCGCATCAGCGACGTCTTCAACCGCACGACGCAACGTAAACGCACCTCGCTCATCGAGTAATCGAATCGCCCGTTGTTTGCTGGTGCGCGATAAATCAGAAAGTTTCGCGTCAAGCTCACGCTCAACGGCCTCGATCATCCGATCTAACGCACCGTGCAGCGCAGGCAGCCGCACTGCCGCAACAATAACCCCATCAACTTCAAGCGTTACATCGCCATTCTTGATGTGGTCAACATCAATCAATACTCCACCGATTGCTGAAATTAACGGTTCAATCGTTGTTAACAACGAATCTCTTTTGTGGTCTTTCATTGTTCAACTATTATTCAAAACGCGATACTGCAATATTGACAAACGTCGCGCCATTTTCATAGGCAATACGCAATAAATCGCCGACAACAATTGGCAAAGTTTCATCGTCAACGCTAAACAGCGAACCGAAAGGTCCAAAATCTACAGCGATGCCATGAGCCTCAACGGCTGCAACCGCCTCAGTGACGTGCTTTCCTGGATCTCCCTCAACGAATGGCTCAATCGTGAACTCAACTGTCAACATATGCCGTTCAATATACACAAGCATTCTGAGTTGAGAATTGACAGCGAATTGAGAGCCGTATGTACGATTAAGCATGGCAAAATCAACTGCAAATACTCCAGTAACGGCTGCACAAGAACGGCACGGTGCAGCCGCAGGTCTTAAAGATCAAGTTGGTGGATTAATGGACGCGACAATTGCCTTGCGTCGCGGTTTACATCAGTGGCCAGAGATCGGCAACACTTTGCCTAAAACTCGTGAGCAAGTACTGAGCGCGCTTGAAGGCTTGCCACTCGATATCACTTTGCATCAAACAACTAGTGGAATCGCCGCAATGTTGACTGGCGACAAGCCAGGCCCAACCGTGATGTTGCGTGGCGACATGGATGCTCTACCGATGCCCGAAAATACCGATCTTGATTTCGCATCAAAAACAGACGGCTGCATGCACGCATGCGGCCATGACACGCATACGTCAATGTTGGTCAGCACTGCTAAGTTGCTCAGTGAACGACGCAGTGAAATACCTGGTCGGGTGTTGTTTATGTTTCAGCCGGGCGAAGAAGGCCATCATGGCGCGAAATTTATGTTGGATGAAGGTCTGCTAAATGTTTCAAAATTAAAAGACGGCACCGAATCACCGATCAAGGCTGCCTACGCGTTACATATAGTTTCTTCGATGCCCGCGGGGATGGTCGGCACTCGAGGCGGCCCGATGATGGCTTCTAGCGATGTTCTTTCAATCACGATTACTGGCAAAGGCGGTCACGCTTCTGAGCCGTTTAGAACTCTTGACCCGATACCGGTGGCATGCGAAATTGTGCAAGCACTGCAGATGATGATTACTCGGCGCATAGAAACTTTTGATCCAGCCGTTGTGACGGTTACTAAATTAATTGCTGGCACCACAACTAATGTGATTCCTGAAACGGCAAAAATTGAGGGAACAATTCGTGCGGTGAGTGAAAAGACTCGCAAAAAAGTTCACGATTCAATTCGCCGAGTCGCTGAAGGCATCGCCGCTGCGCATGAAATGCAAGCGGCAGTTGAGATAAGAACTGGATACCCAGTAACTGTCAATGACAAACCAAGCGTGGATTTCGCACTTGATGTCGCAGAATCTCTACTCGGTGAAGGCAAAGCAGTGCATTTGCCATCGCCAGCGATGGGTGCCGAAGACTTCAGTTATGTCTTGAATCAAATCCCTGGAGCGATGGTGTTTCTTGGTGGCACACCTCAAGGCGTGAACCCAGCAACGGCGGCGCCGAACCACTCGAACCGTGTGATGTTTGACGAAACAGCAATGGCTCACGGCATCGCACTTTATTCGTCGCTTGCTTTGCGCACACTCGGCGTCACGCTGAACTAACAAAATGCGTCCGCTTGAAGGGGTTCGAGTTCTCGACTTCACTCGAGTCTTATCTGGGCCTCATGCGACACGAATGTTGTGCGATCTTGGTGCCGATGTAATCAAAGTTGAACAACCCAGTGGCGACCTAACTCGATTTTCAAGTCCACGCATCAACTCGAACGCCACTTATTTCATTCAACAAAATGTTGGTAAACGCAATATCTCACTTGATCTAACAAAACAAGAAGCAGTTAATTTGATCACACAACTTGTTGACAAGTGCGATGTCGTAATTGAAAACTTTCGGCCTGGCGTGATGAAGCGAATGAATCTCGATCACCTGACGCTGCGTGCAAAATATCCGAAAATTATTTATGCGTCAATAACTGGCTACGGCAACACTGGCCCTTGGGTTGATCGACGAGCTTATGCGCCAGTTGTGAACGCCGAGATGGGTTTAACAAAGCGCCAGGGTGATGCGCGCGGCGGAGAATACGCAAATGATCCGTTTAGTCACGGTGATGTCTACACAGCGGTTGAGTGCGCGGCCGCGATTTTGGCGGCGCTATATCAACGCGAGCGGACTGGCGAAGGCCAATACATAGATTTATCGATGGCACAAACTTTGCTATATGTCAACGAACATGCACACGACGCACTTTGGGATCAACCTGTTTCGCCTGACGCAATTCGCTCGTTTCGACCAGAAGATTATCCAGTGTTAACGACTAAAGACGGTGTCACCTCAGTCGTTAGTGGTCACCCAGCAGAGCGTGGAACATTTGACTTTTTTGTTGCGGCGATGAAAGCACCACAACTTCTTGACGACCCGCGATTCAGAACTGTAGAAACACGGCTCGCCAACTTAGACGCGCTGATGAAATTGATTGAAGATTGGGCACACACAGTCGCAACTGTCGGCGAACTCGAAGCCGAACTTGCCAAACACAAATTGGCAATGGGGCGACTTCGCAGTGTTGGCGAAGTTGCACAAACTGATTGGGCTAAACAACGCAACGCATTTATAGAAGTCAGTGATCGTGGCACAGGCAAAATCAAACTCCCAAATTCGCCATGGATTTTCTCTGGCTCAGATACATCTACTCGTGGTGTGGCTAAATATCGTGGCGAAGACAATGAAGAAGTTATGCGTGAACTGCTTGGATTGTCAGAACAACAAATTAAAGATTTATATCATCGTGAGATTTTGTCACAACGCCTGCCGAATAAAAATAGTTAACGAACTTACCGCTACCGGCCTGAGTGGCCGAACCCACCGCCCCGATCTTCGCCTTCTAATTCGTCGACGACATCCCAAGAAGTTGAGACAACTTGCTGAATAATTAATTGCGCGATCCGGTCACCGCGTGTAACTTGATAGTCAACTTTAGGGTCAGTATTAATCATGATCACTTGAAGTTCGCCGCGATAACCGCTGTCGATGATGCCGGGTGTGTTGACAAGAGTGACTCCATGTTTTAATGCCAGCCCACTGCGCGGAACTACCTGTCCAAAAAAACCAACAGGAATCGCCACCGCAATGCCGGTCGGCACGAGCACTCGTCCACCGAGAGCCGGTAACACTGCATCTACGCGAGCATGTAAATCAATGCCAGCATCACCTGCGTGGGCTTGGGCTGGCAGTGGTAGATCTGAATCCAATCGCTTTACAGGTATTGAGATTTTTTGTTGGTTATTAAACGATTCATTTGCCACACTAGATATTAGAACCCGACGATAGAGCCCCGCAATCAACTGCAGGAAGTGCTGTACTGGCCAGAAAACTAATAGATTGCTTGGCGTGCTTGTGTGGATGGATCTTGAGATGACCGGGCTCGACCCCGCGACCGAAGTAATCGTTGAGATCGCCACATTGATTACTGATGACGAATTAAATGTCATTGCCGAAGGACCAGATTTAGTTATCTCTCAACCTGAGGCTGTGCTTGTGGCGATGGATCCGTTCGTAGTTCAGATGCATACGAGTTCTGGATTACTCACCGCGATTCGTGAATCAACGATCACTCTTGAGCAGGCTGGCATGCAAACGCTCGAGTTTTTAAAGAAACATATTCCTGAACCACGCACAATACCTCTTTGCGGAAACTCAATTGGCACTGACCGCAGATTCTTGGCGAAATATCTGCCAGAGATTGAAAATCATCTGCACTATCGCAGCGTTGATGTTTCAACAATTAAAGAACTTGTCAAGCGTTGGTACCCAGGGCTCGAAATTACTCGACCAACAAAAGCTGGCGCACATCGAGCATTAGACGACGTACAAGAAAGCATTCGCGAACTAAAGTTTTATCGCGAAAATGTTTTCAAGGAAAACACTATTACTCAAAAATAACTTCGGTGACAGCGGCGATCTCGCCATCAGCAAGCACGTGTCGCAAAATAATTCGACCGTCTAAGTTTTGTGTGACTATCTGCACTTTGTCACCAGGGTCAACTGCTCCGTGATGTTCAACTGTCGCCCGTAGCGGTGCACGTTGGCCTGAGTTTGCGCCCAAATATTCTTCGAGTACTTCCCAATATGCAGCATTGTTCAAGTGACCAACTGCGTCCATGTCGCTAAACCGAATCGGCCAGTCTTGTGATGTCGCGTTGTTGCTCGCTAAATCTGGCAAATTTCTACCAATTTCTAGTCGCGATGAAATTTTTCGACCATTCGTGGCCGAAGATAACAGTTCGGTCAGTTCTTTCGACAATGCCACAGGTTTCATCGTTTTGAAATCGACCCTTACCCAAAGTGACGCCGTGTCAATCGCAACTGCGCCCGCACACTTGATCTGTGTGCGCCGCTCAGCCCAGTGCGAGCCCAATGCACCACACCAAGTTGTTAACGCAATTTCGTCTAAATATTTTGGAAACGCAGTGACCCACATTTGCGTTCGTCGCACAACCCATGAATGTGGCTCGCTGTAGTTTCCATCGAGTGAATCATCCGTCGCAATGTCTTGCAAATACCGAGCAACGGCATCAAGACGAACACGACCTTTGGGTGTGACATCACCAAGACGCACTTTGCGCTTCGTGATTATGAAATTAAATCGCTTGGAATCTCACAGAAATTATGGTTTCATAGATACCTGATGTTTGCAATAGTTTCACACCCACTGGCAGTTGCCCTAATGCGTTCATCTAACGCGCGCACGATTAAATCCGTGCGCACAGCCAGCAAACCTCGCTGGTTTAGCACGGCGAAAAGTTTCGTTGATTATTCAACCAAACAGCCAACCCGACATCTCGGGATGCACCTGACGTAAAAGATTTCACGTCGGAGAAATCCACGAGACCGTCGGGTGAAAACCCGGCGGTCTTTTTGTTTTTCCGGCGTGAAGCTATTCAACTAGCTAAATAACAAACCAATAATGCAATGCCCAACTAACGAATGAAAGGAACAGATAATGACATTATTAGAAACACAGTTCACACAAAACGAAATTGGCGAAAGTTTCAAATTCGCAATCGACGACAAACCAGAATTCGTGCTGTCGGCAATGCGTTGCAACGACGGCAACGGAACATTGTCGTATTTGTTCTTCTCGGATGAATTCGTGGATGTTGCGCGCGCCAAGGCAATTTGCGCTCGTTGCACAACTAAATCCGACTGCCTTACTGGAGCACTTGCTCGCAACGAACCATGGGGCGTTTGGGGTGGCGAACTAATTGAAGAAGGTCGCATTCGCACAACCAAGCGTCCGCGTGGTCGACCAGTTACTAAGCCTCATACGGTGTTAACAATCACCGAGGTACCGCTGCCCGCACACTGGGTTGCGTAACCGCCAATATCCGTATCTTCTTGCGGGTTCGATCGCAGTCGCTAGCCTGCTTTCGTGCCCGCAAGAACACAAATTTTGAAGAAAATATTTATTGCAATCGGCGTACTTTTGGTTGTGGCAGTTTTCGCGAGTGTTATTAATCGCGATAGGACTTTTACATATAAATTATCCAATGAAGTCTCAAATTCGAGCAATGGCATCGCGACAAACACCGACAACAAAGGCTCACAACTAGCAGAAGCTAGGTTACAAACTATTTTGGGCGAAACTATTTCAACTAGTTCCCTTATTGGTGCACCAACGATAATTAACATCTGGTATTCAACTTGCGAACCTTGTCGACGAGAACTTCCGGTTTTGGCGCAGGGTGCTTTGAAATACGACAACAAGATACGTTTCGTTGGCATCAACATTAAGGATTCTGCAAAAGTTGCTTCTGAATTTGCCGCCGATTACGGCGTCAAGTTTGAGATCCTTCTCGATAGCAACGGAGCATTCATCAGCGCGAGTGGCATCAGCACTGCTCCTGTGACCTTGGCAGTCAACGCTCAGGGTTTGATCATTAACCAGGTCGCCGGCGAACTAAGTACCGCCAAGTTAGACAAACTCGTGTCAGAGTTGTTGAAATGATTTTGGCTATTGAAGGTAACTTTGCTTACTCATTTATCTTGGGTGTGCTGGCAGCCGTCAACCCATGCGGGTTTGTTTTGTTGCCGACATATCTAATTTTTTTTCTAGGAGTTCGCGAAGAAACTGATTTAACCGCAAGCGAACGAATACGGCGCGCATTAGTCGTGAGTTCAGGAATCTCAATCGGCTTTCTCGCAATATTTCTCGTCATCGGCGTGATCTCTCGATTGTTTACACAATGGATTGAACTCAACGCGAAATATGCGTCGCTGGCGATCGGCATAGTTCTCGTCATCGGCGGTGCGCGCATGCTCACGGGCTGGACGCCCAAGTTCGCGACACCCCAATTGGGTGGCGCGCAAACAAAAACTTTTCGAGCGACAGTCGTTTATGGTGTGGCATATGCAATCGCCTCAATCGGTTGCACGATCGGCTTTCTAACTACAGCAGTGTTTGGCTCAATTGCTCTGCATGGTTTTATTTCTGGAGTTTTCAATATTTTGCTTTACGGATTGGGCATGGCGATGTTGGTCACCGCGCTAACGGTGAGTTTGGCGTTTGCTAAAACTGGCATCGTGACAATCATTAAAAACCGTCTGTACATAATTCAAAGGCTTGGCGCAATTTTTGTAACTTTGACTGGCTTCTATTTGATCGTTTATTGGTATGCAGCAATCAGCGAAGAACGATCTGCGAGTTTCGTCACCCGAATCGAGCGTTGGCAAACAAGTGTTGCGTCATTTTTGCAGCAACAAGGCGCATTTCGCTTAGCAATTGTGTTGACACTCATTGTCATCGTGGCTTTAGTCGTAAGTCGGCGCAAGGCACGCGTGCTCTCATGATGTTCGCCAAGTTGCTGGCTCACCCAGATGTACAAGAAGTGGTTGAGTTGCGTGGCAAATTTGGCTTCATGGCCTATCACGGTGGTGGATTAGAACATCTCACCGATGTCATCGCTCAAAAGTCTGCGGAGCAATCAAATTCGTCCTATTACGGTGTCCACCAGCCACGCGGTTTGAAATGGCATGTACCATCACATGAAATTTCTCCAAATTTTTCAACTTCACTGCAGAGTTTTATTAATCATGTTGACATTGTTGTCACAATTCATGGCTTTGGTCGAGAAGGGTTTTTCACATCACTTCTTTTGGGCGGACGAAATCGAAACTTGGCGGGGCACCTGAGCACGCACTTAAAACAGCATCTCCCGATGTACGAGATTTGTGATGACCTTGAAACAATTCCAGTTGATTTGCGTGGATTGCATGACGACAATCCTGTGAATCTGCCGCGGTTAGGCGGTGTGCAGATCGAGTTGCCGCCACGCGTTCGTGGGGTTGGCCGATTCTGGAAAGACTGGGTTGGCGATGGTTTAACGCCTCACACAGAGTCGCTGATTACAGCGCTCGTTTCTAGTTCAATTGCCTGGCAGAATCAAAAATAATTACGGGGACAGACGCTCAATACTCCACGGCGAATCGTTATCTTTGCGAGTGTATAAAAATCGA
>JAPKZT010000045.1 GCA_026393655.1 Actinomycetota bacterium
TTACACCAGCGGTGTGTTGGCTAAATTTGCGAAACTTGCCCAAGGCGCAGATCGTGGCGCAATCACCAACATCATCGAATAACTCGCATAATTAGTCGGCGGCCAACCAGTAATACGCCGAGCACAACAGTGGCGACGATAATAAATGGCGTAGCGGTACCGCGATCAAATATTAAATTTCGCAAAAGTAAGCCCAGCACTACCGTGATTAGCCAAATAACTACACCATTCTTGGTCGCATCTGGTTTTTTCCATGCTCGAGATACAACCCAACTACACACGAGCGCAATTAAAAACGGCAGAGCAACTTCGATGACACCCGAGATACCTGCGCTTTCGTTGTGATTGCGTCGACCAACTGCAACAAATAACAGCACGCTAAAAATATCTAGCGATAGCGCAACGACTATTTGGCGAGACTTATTCACAACGACTGATCATTGATAGCGCTCTTATTTGTTTGCCGCAATAAATTGATTGACGACATCAGCAAATTTTTCACCAGCGTCTTCTTGCAAAAAGTGTGCTGCGTTTGTAATTGTTGTGTGCGCTTGACCTGCACAACCAGGTATCTCACGCTGAAAATATCTATCTCCACCTGCACTTACTGGGTCACTGTCGCTGAATGCAGTTAGAAATGGTTTTTCAAATTTGCGAAGCGACTTCCATGCTTCAACGTTTTCGCGTGCAGAAGGACTCTCGGGCGAAATTGGCACAAGCGTCGGAAACACTCTGGCACCGGCTTTGTAACTGTCGTCGGGAAACGGCGCGTCATAAGCTTTATGCAATTCGTCTGCGAATGGTTTCACCTTGCATCCACCCCGCATAATTTTGCCTACGTCGAAAATCGGTGTCTCTTGGCTAAATTTTCGCCAAGCCATGAATGCTTCGCTTGCAGGACGTTCGCCAGTGTTTAGAAACGTATTCGCGGCTACAACCCGCGAAAATCTTTCTGGCATTGCCGCGACTAGTCGCAAACCAATTAGTCCACCCCAATCTTGACAAACCAAAGTCAGATTTTTTAGATCGTTGGCAACCAGCCATTGAGTCATCCAATCAACATGACGCTCATATGTATAGTCAGTCGTTTCAGTTGGTTTATCGCTGCGACCGAAACCAATTAGGTCGGGTGCAACAACACGGTGACCCGCTGCCACAAATCGTGGAATCATCTTGCGATATAGATACGACCAACTGGGCTCACCATGCATACATAAAACAGTTTCACCAGAAGTGCCGGCGCCAGTATCAATGTGATGCACTCGCAAAGTGACAGCATCGGACACAGACGTAGCATCGATCATTGTGTAGATCGGGGGATATGGCCAGTCGGCAAGACCTTCAAATTGTGAATCTGGTGTTTGTAAGACTTTCATTGTTGTAACCCCTTACCGTGTACGAGTATGGGCAGAGTATCTTTTGGTGATGAAAACCAGCGATTCGTAGCGAGTTTTAGACGTGCGCTTTAACGGTTTAGATAGCTCTAAACGCAGGTTGCGAACAGCCGTGATTTGCTGCCACACTGAGAGGGATGTTTACAACAAAAGGTCTTTATAGCGCAACTGTCGTAGTTATTCTCTAGGCGCGCGCTCAAAGAGCGTGCGCCGACAACCTCCCGTCAGGGAGGTTTTTTTATTACCCAAAATCAATTAGAAAAGCCAACATCATTAAGCAGCAAAAGTAGGAGAGCGAAAATGAAATCGAATCAACAACTCACAGGCGCACAAGCACTGATCAAAGGTCTCGAGCTAGAAAATGTTGATGTGATGTTTGGTCTCCCTGGTGGCTGCATCTTGCCTGCATATGACCCATTGATCAAGTCGAGCATTCGCCACATTCTTGTGCGCCATGAACAAGGTGCCGGCCACATGGCCGAAGGTTATGCCCACGTGACTGGTCGCCCAGGTGTCGCGATGGTTACGAGTGGTCCTGCTGCGACAAACTTAGTCACACCGCTGTGCGATGCATTTATGGATTCAATCCCGATGGTTGCAATAACTGGTCAGGTACCAACAAGCGCAATCGGTACTGATGCGTTTCAAGAATGTGACACAGTTGGTATCACACGCAGCATCACAAAGCACAACGAACTTGTAATGAGCGCAGATGATTTACCGATGGCGATTCGACAAGCATTTCATATCGCAACAACTGGTCGACCTGGTCCAGTTTTAATTGACGTACCAAAAGATGTACTACAAAACATGATGGATTGGCATTGGCCAACAGATGACGAAGTTATAGATAGTTTGCCTGGATACAAGCCAACTACCAAGGGTCATCCGCGGATGATTAAAGAGGCGGCAAAATTAATCCTTGAATCAAAGCAACCAATTCTTTACGTTGGTGGTGGCGTACTCAAGGCCCGTGCCGCTGATGCGTTGCGAGAACTTGCTGAACTCACACAGATTCCGGTCGTCACAACGTTGATGGCGCGCGGTGCGTTTCCTGATAATCATCCATTGTGTTTAGGTATGCCAGGAATGCACGGCAATGCAACTGCAGTGACTGCATTACAAAAAGCAGACTTGTTGATCGCGCTTGGTTCGCGATTTGATGACCGCGTAACAGGCAAAGTTTCAGCATTTGCACCTGGTGCGAAAATTATTCATGTCGATATTGATCCTGCTGAGCAAGGCAAAGTTCGCAAGCCAGACGTGCCAATCGTTGGTGACTGTCGACTCGTAATCGAAGAAATGATTATCGCAATACGAGATTTGCTTGCTGGAACGATGGTGCAAGAAGATATTTCGGCTTGGCGTAGTCGCGTCAACGGCTGGAAAGAAAATTTCCCTCTCGCTTATGAGCCAAGTGCACTTGGTGCGGCACTCAAGCCGCAGTATTGTCTCGAAAAACTTCGTGATGCATCGCCAGACGGCACAATTCTTGTTTCAGGTGTTGGACAACATCAAATGTGGTCGAGTCAGTATTGGCATTTCAACGAACCGTACACCTGGGTTAACTCTGGTGGTCTTGGCACGATGGGCTTTTCGGTGCCTGCTGCAATTGGTGCAAAAGTTGGTCGCCCAGACAAAACAGTTTGGGCAATTGACGGCGACGGTTGCTTTCAGATGACTGCTCAAGAATTAATCACCGCATCAGTTGAACAAATTCCGATCAAGGTCGGCATCTTGAACAACTCAAATCTTGGCATGGTTCGTCAATGGCAAGAGATGTTCTACGACAATCGTTACAGTCAAGTTCACTTTTCTGAGACAGTGCCCGACTACATCAAATGGGCCGAAGCAATGGGATGCGTTGGCATTCGTGTTGACTCGCCTGAAGAAGTTGAATCAGCCATTGAAAAAGCAAACAGCATCAACGACCGTCCAGTCGTAGTTGAATTTCGAGTCGAGCCAACTGAGCAAGTCTTTCCGATGGTTGCTGCTGGCAAAGGCAACGACGAAATTATGTTGCAACCATCTCAAGAAAAGCGACGGGAGTTTTTGCGATGACCGGAAATAATCCACACGGCACGGCGTCAAATCATCATGTGCTCTCGGTGTTGGTGCAAAACCGACCGGGTGTTCTGGCTCGTGTCGCATCGTTGTTTGCACGTCGCGGGTACAACATTTTCTCGCTCGCAGTCGCACCAACTGAACAAGAAGATTACAGTCGCATCACGATCGTCGTAGACCTTGAGAGTGCAACTCTCGAACAGATGGTCAAACAGTTGTTCAAACTTGTTGATGTAGTGCGAATCTCTGAGCTTGATCCGCGTAACTCAGTAGAGCGTGAGTTAATGGTCGCCACGGTGCGATCGACGCCAGAGCAACGTGGTCAAATCGTTGAACTGACCAATATCTTCGAAGGCAAGATTCTTGGGGTTGGGCCTGAGGCTTTAAGCGTAAGCCTGGATGGAAGTCCAGAAAAATTGAACGATTTTTCAGAATTGCTGCGACAATATGGAATCATTGAATCACAGCGCACCGGCCGGGTTGCGCTGCCAAAATTAGATCGCATTGCACGAGTTCGTGCGGTGAAAGAACCAAAGGGAAAGGCAAACTAATGGCTGCAAATGTTTACTACGAGAAGGATGCTGATCCATCGATTATTCGCTCAAAGAAAGTTGCGATTGTTGGTTACGGTTCGCAAGGTCACGCCCACGCACTGAACCTCAAAGAATCGGGTGTTGATGTAGTCGTTGGTTTGCGTGACGGTTCGTCGTCGGCCGCCAAGGCAACTGCTGCTGGGCTCAAAGTGATGTCAATTGCAGATGCAACAAAGTGGGCTGATGTGATCATGATTCTTGCACCAGACACTGAGCAGAAAAAGATTTATGACGAGCACATCAAAGCGAATCTTGCAGACGGCAAGGCGATTGCGTTCGCGCACGGTTTCAATATTCGCTTTGAGCGAATCGCGCCACCAAAAGGTGTCGACGTGATCATGATCGCGCCAAAAGGTCCGGGCCACCTTGTGCGACGCACTTTCACCGAAGGCGGCGGAGTGCCGGCACTTATTGCCGTTCATCAAGATGCAACTGGTGGCGCCAAAGCACTCGCACTTTCATATGCCGAAGCAATCGGTGGTGCACGCGCTGGAGTTATCGAAACAACTTTCCCTGAAGAGACCGAAACTGATTTGTTTGGTGAGCAAGTTGTGTTGTGTGGTGGCGTGACATCTCTCGTGATGGCCGGTTTTGAAACACTTGTTGAAGCTGGTTACGCACCAGAGATGGCATATTTTGAGTGTCTGCATGAAGTGAAACTGATCGTTGACTTAATGTACGAAGAGGGCATCGCAGGAATGCGTTATTCGATTTCAGATACAGCCGAGTACGGCGATGTGACCCGCGGTCCGCGGATTATTGATGCCGACACCAAGAAGCGAATGAAAGTTATTCTCGAAGAAATTCAATCGGGTAAGTTTGCCGAAGAGTGGATCGCCGAAAGTGATTCAGGACGTAAGCGTTTCTCTGAACTTCGCAACGCTGGCAAGAATCATCCAATTGAAAAAGTTGGGTCTCACTTGCGCTCGATGATGCCATTTATTTCTAAGGGCAAGCAGAAGGTTTCAGAGATTTCAGGCGGTTAAAAAGCCAACTAGCCCATATAAGCCTCATATAAATCCCATTAAACCCCTTGTAAACAAAGTGTTTTGAATCCCGAGTTGTTTAGTCGGGATTAGAGTGCTATGTTGCCTGCATGACAAATCCAAATTGGGGCTTCGATACTCGTCAAATTCATGCTGGTCAAGAACCAGACTCAGCAACAGGCGCTCGCGCAGTGCCGGTTTACCGCACAACTAGTTATGTGTTCCGCGATGCGCAACATGCGCAGAACTTGTTTGCACTTGCCGAGATCGGAAACATCTACACCCGAATTATGAACCCAACACAGGGTGTGCTTGAGGCACGGTTGTCGTCACTTGAAGGTGGCACCGCGACTGCAGTTGGTCTGCCCGGTGCACTTGCTGTCAGTTCGGGTCAGTCGGCTGAGTTGCTTGCAATTTTGACTTTGGCTGAGGCTGGTTCGCACATCGTTTCATCGCCAACTTTGTACGGCGGCACTTACAATTTATTTCACTACACGTTGCCAAAACTTGGCATTGAAGTTTCGTTCGTTGATGACCCCGACAACTTGGATCAATGGCGCGCGGCGGTCAAGCCAAATACAAAAGCGTTCTACGGCGAAGTTCTCGCCAACCCACGCAACAGCGTGCTTGATATCGAAGGCGTGAGCAAAGTTGCACACGAAGCCGGAGTTCCGTTGATCGTTGACAACACAGTGCCTACTCCATATTTGATTCGTCCAATTGAATGGGGTGCAGACATAGTCGTGCACTCGCTGACAAAATTCATTGGCGGCCATGGCACGAGCATTGGTGGCGCAATCATTGACGGCGGCACTTTTGACTTTGGCAAGGGCGACAAGTTTCCGAACTTCACAAAACCTGACCCGAGTTATCACGGCTTGGCATATTGGCCAGCACTAGGTGCAGGCTCTTACATCATTAAGGCGCGCGTTCAAATGTTGCGCGATTTAGGCATGGCGACAACACCAGACAATGCTTTCAACTTCTTGCAAGGTCTCGAAACATTGTCGCTGCGAATGGATCGTCACTGGGCCAATTCACAACGAGTCGGCGAATATCTCGCCAAGCACGCGCAAGTTGAAGAAGTGTTTTATGCAGGTTTGCCGACGAGCAAGTGGCATGAGCGGGCAAAGAAATATGGCCGCGGTCTCGGCTATGGCTCGGTGTTGGCGTTCAACATCAAAGGTGGCCTTGAAGCGGGGCAAAAGTTCGTCGCGGGTCTTAAATTGCATAGCCATGTTGCGAATATTGGTGATGTGCGAAGCCTCGTGATTCACCCAGCGTCTACAACCCACAGTCAGCTTTCGCCTGAAGAACAGGCTTCAACGGGTGTGTTTCCTGGGTTAGTTCGTCTCTCGGTTGGCCTTGAGTCAATTGAAGACATTTTGGCTGACCTAGAAGAGGGCTTCAAAGCACTTAGCTAGTTAATTCACTAGTTAATTCATCTCTCGTTCACTTTGGCGACAGATTGAGGTAATCAGACAAGGCGAGACTTGGGTCTCATGGGCGATGTGGCAACTACTGAGATTATTCCAGTGCCACGAGAGCTCGCGGTTGTTTATAACCGGGCTGATCGAATTTTTAGGCGGATAGTTACTTCTGGTGCGCTGACATCGCTTATATTGCTCGGCCTTATCGGCATGTTTTTGTTTATCAAGAGCGCCCAAATTTTTAATGATCGCGGTTTGAGTTTCATTACTGGTTCAAATTGGACGGCCGGCAGTGGTGACGGTGTGATTCTTGATGATTTCTCAATCGGGCCAATGCTCACCGGGACTATTCTCGTATCTTTAATCGCATTGATTATTGCGATGCCACTTGCGATTGGTGGTGCGTTGTACATTGAATTTTACGCTCAGCCAAAAATAAGAAAAGTATTGAGCACGTTGCTTGACTTGGCTGCGGCGATACCTTCTTTGATTTTTGGTCTCTGGGGAGTCGTGATTTTCACTTCGTTTGGTGAGCGTTGGTCAGCTTTACTTAACTCAAGATTTGGATGGGTGCCGTTCATCAGGGTTCAGAACGAAATTTTTGGTCGAAGCCCTTTTATCGCGGGTTGTGTTTTGGCATCATTAATCATTCCAATTATTACTTCTGTGTCTCGTGAAGTCTTTTCGCGTACGCCTCGAGACTTAATTGACACTTGTTATGCGCTTGGCAGTTCTCGTTGGGGAGCAATTCGTACAGTTGTGTTGCCATTCGGAAAAAGCGGCGTAATTGGTGGAGCGATGCTCGGACTTGGTCGAGCGCTCGGTGAAACGGTTGCAGTTTATTTATTATTGAATATTGTGTTTCGATACAACTTCAGAATTTTAGAATCCGAAGGCGGCAACATCGCCTCGTTGATTGCCACGAAATTTGGCGAAGCAACGCAATATGAACTCAAAGCACTTATTGCTGCAGGTTTTGTATTATTCATGTTGACGCTTGTCGTAAACATGCTGGCGGCAACAATCGTTACGAGATCAACGGTCCGTAAATGAGTGCAACCGTGACTGATCTTCAAACAACAACGGCGATACCAGAGCCGACAAAGCCATGGAAGCGCACGCGCGGTGAGCAACTTGGCACAGTTGTTACTTTTTTGATTTCAGCAGTTGCAGCAACATTCATTGTTCTGGTTACTGGTCTTGCAGGAGTTGATGGGTTTGGGCTAACTCTTTTTGTTATATTTGTTGTTGTTACCTTCGTTCGTACGATTCGCCTGAATGCAAAAGTGCGCAAAGACGAATTTGTTAAAATTGCAATCTTCGCCGCAGCAGTTCTCGCGTTTTCGCCGTGGATGTCGATTTTCGCGAGCGTGATCATTAAGGGTGCAAAGGGCTTTAGACCAAATTTTTTTGTAGAGACTATGCAAACCACAACTCCAGATGATGAGTTGCACCTGGGTGGTGCTGGTCACGCGATAATCGGCTCAATGCTGATGGTTATCAATGCGACAATCATCACTTTGCCCCTGGGTATTCTTAGCGGCGTATATCTAACTGAAGTTCGTGGACGATTAACTTTTCTGGTCAGGTTTGTCGTGCAGTCAATGAGCGGGGTGCCATCAATCGTTGCAGGATTATTTATCTATACAACTTTTGTTGATTTCACCAATTCATTCAGTGGCATGGCAGGTTCACTTGCGCTTGCTGTTTTGATGCTGCCAACAGTTGCTCGCACCGCTGAAGAAGTTATGAAGTTAGTACCAGATGACTTGCGCTCAGCAAGTTATGCACTTGGTGCTCGGCAATGGCGAACTTCGTTAATGGTTGTTTTACCAACAGTACGTAGTGGTTTAACCACTGCAGCAATTCTTGGTGTGGCCAGAGTTATTGGCGAGACCGCACCTTTGTTGTTGACTTCGCTTTCGAGCAATAGTTATGTTTTTAATCCGCTTGGTGGCCCAATAGGTTCGTTACCAACCTATGTTTTCGGTTTGCTTCAAATCGGTACTGAGAACGCGATCAACCGCGCGTGGACAGGGGCACTTGTGCTGATGCTGATCGTGCTTGCTTTATTTACAACCGCCAGATTTATTGGTGGCAAGGATCGCAGATAACACGATGGATACTTTAAAACAGGGAGAAATAAAAATGACACAAGACTCACAAACTAATGTGATGGTGATGGAAGACGTTCAAGATCAGCGCCCTGCTTTTCGTGGTCTTGAAGCAAAAAATGTTCATGCTTGGTTCGGTAATCACCATGCGTTATCGAATGTGTCGCTACGTTTTCCTGAGCAAACAGTTACCGGGTTAATCGGCCCATCAGGTTGCGGAAAGTCAACATTTATTCGATTGCTAAATCGGATGCACGAATTTATCCCTAGTGCAGCAATGGCCGGACAAGTTCTGCAAAACGGTGAAGATATTTATGCAACTGATGTAGACGCAGCGGCAGTTCGTTTGAAAATTGGCATGGTGTTTCAAAAACCAAACCCATTTCCGGCGATGAATATTCGCGAAAATGTACTTTCAGGCATAAAACTAGCGCACATCAAAGTGGCTGATCACGATTCAATTGTTGAAAATTGTTTATCTCGCGCAGGCCTTTGGAAAGAAGTGAAAGACCGATTAAACGCTACTGGTGGCTCTCTTTCGGGT
Source organism: Actinomycetota bacterium (assembly GCA_026393655.1). Lineage (GTDB taxonomy): Bacteria > Actinomycetota > Acidimicrobiia > Acidimicrobiales > Ilumatobacteraceae > BACL27. Next base: position 9,126 of record JAPKZT010000045.1, read on the forward strand.
GGTCAACAACAACGATTGTGCATTGCTCGGTCATTGGCTGTTGAGCCAAGCGTGTTGTTGATGGATGAACCATGCTCCGCGCTTGACCCTGGCAGCACGCTACGAATCGAAGAGACTATTAAAGAACTTGCAGAAAAAATCGCCGTTGTGATCGTTACACACAATATGCAACAGGCTGCCCGAGTCAGTGATTTCTGTGCTTTTTTTCTTACCGATGGTGGACCTGGTTATTTAGTTGAGGCCGCGCCAACCAAAATACTGTTCACGAACCCAAGTGACACTCGCACCGCTGATTATGTGCAAGGTAAGTTCGGCTGAGTTTTCTGTAATTAGTTGGTTAACCAACTGTTCACCTGACAGATAGTTCGAGTTTGCTTTACGTACAGTTTGTCGCAATCTCGCACTCTTAGTATTTCTCCTGTTAATCAACAATCACCATTTAGGAGAAATGAAATGCAAAAACTCAGGAAACCAATTGTCGCTATCGCGCTTGCGTTAGTCGGCAGCCTCTCAGCCGGAACGATCGCGCTGGCAGAGAGTGCGAGCGGTTCTGGTGCAACATTCCCACAGAACTTTTTAGCATCATCAACCGTTGCATTTAATGCAGCAACAGGACACAACGTAACTTATGCCAACCCAGGTGGTGGCTCATCAAAAGGCAAGGCTGACTTTAAAGCTGGTCTTACAGATTTTGGTGGCTCTGACTCGGCAGTTACAACAGCTCAAGCTGCATCATTTGATTGGGTGTACGTTCCTTACGTAGCCGGATCACTTGCAGTTGCATATCGACTTGACGAAATTAAAGGCACAACACTTTCGTTGAGCCCAGCAACAATCAACGGCATCTTTGGTGGCACAATCACAAAATGGAATGATGCTTCAATTGTTAATGACATGAAGACAAACCCAGCATGGGCTAACTCACAAGCTAAGAGCGCTCTTAAAGGTGCATCCTCAGTTTGGTCAACACCTTCACTTAACACTGCATTAGTAACAGTTACTTTGATCCCTTCAGTTTTGAAGTCTTCAAAGGGTAAGACAGTTGAGCTTTACGATGAGACCAAAAAGAAGTCAGTAAAGACTGCAACAATTGGTGCAAAAGGCCAAATTGCGATTACTGCTGGTGTTGACATTGCAAACTCATACTCAGTAAAAGTTGCTGACAAAGTTGTCGGTAAATACGCCGTGATGGCAGTCAATTTGCCAGACAAGGCAATCACAGTTGTGTATCGCTCAGACGGTTCTGGTACAACAAACAACTTCTGTAACTTCATGCTTAATGCTGCCAACTCCGACTGGGCTAAGAACGATGCATTCACATCGTGTGTTCCTGGTGGTTCGGCAAAAGTTGCATCGTTTGGTTCAACTTTTCAAGGCCAAAGTGGTTCAGCAAACTTGTCTAACTACATTGCAGACACAAATGGCACTATCGGTTACACCGAAATTTCATTCGTAACTGATGCAACTCGTGCAGCAAAGGGAATTCAGTCAGCAAACGTCAAGAATGCAGCAGGCAAGTTTGTTGGGCCAACTGCAGCAGCAGCCTCAGCGTTTATTTCTGGAGCTTCAGTTGATGCAACTGGATTCGTTACCTTCGATTACAAGCAGACGGCAAATAGCGCTGCTTACCCAATCGTTGCTGTAACTTATCTTCTTGGTAAAACAGAAAAGAGTGCAAAGAACGCAGTTGTTAGCGATTTCGCATCTTGGATGTTGTCAACATACGCACCAGCAAATGCTGATGCGCTTGGATACGCACCACTCACTGGTGCAATGCAAACCGCAGGACTTGCGCAAGCAAAAAAGGTTAACTCGAAGTAATTAGTAAATTAATTCAAGTTTCAGTGCCCCCTCGCACTGATAAAAAGTGCCCCGGGCTTATGTCCGGGGCACTTTTATTTATCAGGGTTTTCGTCTGGCTGTTCGCGAAGAAACTGTTCGAGTTGAGCGCCGAGGTCATCGGCTGTTGGTATTTCGATTTGACTTTGGCGATCAAAATCACTTTCGAGCATCTTTACAAAGTCTGCAATTTGTTCTTCGCCTTCAACTGCCGCATCGTGAAGTTCTGACCACCGGCGGATTTCTTCATAAAGTTCGGCGTGGCGTGTTGGCACACCCAGCACAAGTTCTAATTTTCGCAGCAGTGCGGCTGAAGATTTCGGATGCTGGGCATTTAGCAAATACCTTGGCACACCAACTCGCAAAGACACCGACGGAATCTGCTCGCGCTCAAATCTTTCGTGAAGAACACCGATCAATCCTGTTGGTCCTTGATATTTTGGCAGATCAAGTTTTAGTCGACGGGCAAGTGCAACATTAGATGTGCTTCCAATCACATTTGGGGTTCGCGTATGCGGTATCGAGTCTTCGTTTGCACCGACGGTTACAACAACACTGCACTTCAACCGTTGTGCACACTGAACAATACATTCCGCAAAAATATTCCAGTTCATATGAGGTTCAACGCCTGACAGCACCACCAAGTCACGTGCTCCATCAGGAAACCGAGCGATGATAAATTCATTCTCTGGCCAAATAATTTGACGTTCGTTGTCTTCGTCTAAGTAAACCTCAGGACGCTGAGTTGTGAAGTCAAAAAATGGATCCGGGTCAATGCTGGCGACGACAGTTGTAGTGCGATCTTCGAGGCACCAGTCAAGTGCGCCAGTAGCGGCACCTGCGATATCAAAATATCCACGTAATGCAATAACTAGAACAGGGTCGCGTAATGTGCCTACGGCATCCCAGTCAGCTTCAAGTACGTCTTCAACATTCATAGACAGTTACAAAAATAACCGTGACAAATTACTTCCACTGTGTAAGCATGGCAGCCATGGATGCATCTTCACACCCCAAATCTCGAGTTTCAAAACGGCTCGCAGCGATCAATGAATCGGCGACGCTCGCTGTTGACGCAAAGGCAAAAGCATTGCAGGCAAAAGGCGAACACGTAATTGGCTTTGGCGCCGGTGAACCAGATTTTCCAACACCTGAATATATTGTCGAAGCTGCCGTGCGCGCGTCACGAGATCCGAAGGCGCATCGCTATACGCCGGCTGCAGGTTTACCGCAATTGCGCGAGGCGATCGCCGCTAAAACTAAACGCGATTCGGGTTTTGAGTGTGCTGCATCTCAAGTATTAGTCACGGTCGGTGGAAAGTATGCAGTGTTCGTTGCTTTCGCCGCTTTGTGCGATCCGGGTGATGAAGTAATTTGCCCTGCGCCATATTGGACAACTTACCCAGAGGCGATCACGCTTACTGGTGGTGTACCAGTAGTCGTTGACACAACACAAGAGACAGAATTTAAAGTTACTGTCGAGCAACTCGAGCGCGTCAAAACTGCAAAGACGAAAGTTTTGTTATTTGTTTCGCCAGATAATCCAAGTGGCGCTGTTTATTCGCGTGAAGAAACTATTGCGATTGGCAAGTGGGCTGTTGCAAATGATATTTGGGTTGTAACTGATGAAATCTACGAGCACCTCACTTATGGCAAACATGTTTTCACTTCGATGCCTACTGTTGTGCCCGAGATTGCCGATCGTTGCGTAATTGTTAACGGTGTTGCAAAAACTTATGCAATGACAGGTTGGCGGGTTGGTTGGATGATCGGGCCGCCAGATGTGATGAAAGCGGCAATCAACTTTCAAAGTCATACGACCTCAAATGTTTCAAATGTTGCGCAATACGCCGCGTTGGCAGCCGTTTCAGGCGACTTGTCAGCAGTGGCGATGATGCGTGAAGCATTTGCTCGTCGCGGCGCGTTGATGCATGAGATGTTGAACAAAATACCTGGCGTCAGTTGCATGCAACCTCAGGGTGCGTTTTATTGTTTCCCAGATTTTTCTGGGTTGCTAGGTCGAAATCTAAGTGGCATAACTGCAGCGACAACTCTTGAGCTAGCCGATGTTGTGCTTGACCGTGCAAAAGTTGCTTTCGTGCCGGGTGAGGCGTTTGGCTTGCCACGATATGCACGGTTCTCGTTTGCACTTGGCGACGCTGACCTGCGCGAAGGCATCAACCGCCTCGAGGCTTTCGTCAACGGCTAAATGCTGAAAGTTCTTGGTTAGCGGGAGCTGAGGGCGATGAGAATTAGGGCTTCGCTGAGTTGTTCGGCGGCACCGAGAACATCGCCAGTAATTCCGCCGATTTTCTTTTTTGACCACCAACGAATTGTTGTAGCGCCAACAATCGTGGCGCCGACTACTGCAACCGACCAGATACCAGTTAACGCAATCACTATTAGTAGCGAGACGCCGAGCGAAGTAAGAACTGACATAGTCAGAGCCGAGTCCTTCGTGACGAGCAAGTGCAGTAGTCAGCATTAGTGCAAGCGCGCCTGCGCGCGCAAGGCAGTGTGCGGCAATTGCGGCTGTCAGCATAACGCGCGGTGATATCGCACTGAGTGCGCAAATCCGCAGCACGATTGAGCCGCACAAAGCAGCAACTCCGTATGAACCGTGTAGTGGATCTTTAAGAATTTTTAAACGCTGTTCGGTCGTCCATCCGCCAACAAATGCGTCGGCAATATCAGCGAGACCGTCTTCATGAAATGCGCCAGTTACTGCAACGCCGACTAAAACTCCGACAGCTGCACCAACTAGTGGGGTCGTCAGATTGCTGACACCCCACGCAACCCCGCCAACGATTGCGCCTACAACAATTCCGACTATTGGAAACCACGGTGCCGCCGATCCCACTTGCGGTTCGTGTTTGTGGCGAATTGGAATTCGCGTGAGAAAACTCAATGCTACGAAAAATCCACGAAACAATTTCATCCGCCAAACCATTCTTGAAACGTGGGTACCTCAGTGACGCCAGCGCACGCCATAGCGATCAATGGCACAGCAGCCATTGCTCCGCTACCTTCGCCGAGGCGCATATTCAGATCCAATAAATATGGCTTGTTTAAGTACTCAAGCACTTTTCGGTGGCCAGACTCAGCCGAACAATGACCGAACACACAGTGGTCAAGTGCATCTTTCGAAACTTGGTGCAGTGGAAGCGCAGCAGATGTTACGACGAATCCATCAATCACAACTGGAAGTCGTCGAATTCGCGCCGCGACAATCGCCGCTGTCATTGCTGTAATTTCTGCTCCGCCAACTTGTCGCAATATTTCGATTGGATCTTTAATTGCCTTGACTCGTGTAACTGCGCGATGTACTGCCAAACATTTGCGTTCGTACCCTTGCTGATCGACGCCAGTGCCCCGACCAACCCACGAACTTGGTTCGCCGCCAATTATCGCAGCAGTAATCGCGGCGGCAACTGTTGTGTTGCCGATTCCCATTTCGCCGATGACCAACAGATCTGCGTCGAGTTGTTCAACTGCGTTACGACCAGCGCTGAGCGCTTCGTCAAAGCGTTGCTCTGACATTGCCGCTTCAACTTGAATATCTTGTGTCGGCCTTCCCACGCCAACGTCAACGGCATGCACAGTTGCGCCAGCAATTTTTGCAAATGCCGAAAGTGTCGACTTTCCAGATTGGTAGGCCTTGAGCATTGCCGCTGTTACATCGGCCGGATATGCGCTAACTGAACTAGAGGCGGCGACACCATGGTCGGCGGCAAAAACAAGTGCAACTGGGCGCGAAACTTTTGGTTGGTTTGTTGCTTGCCAGCCTGCCATCCAAATCGCAACATCATCAAGTTTTTGAAGCGCTCCTGCTGGACGCAAAATATTATTTGCGCGCTCTCGAACAAAGCTTCGGGTTGCCTCATTGTCGGTGGGTAAGTTCTCCAACGATTTTCGTAACCAAGTTGCCGTCATTTGAGTAACTCCTTAGGTTCATATAAATTAATCGCCCTTCCAGCAACTAAAAACAAAGATCGACTTGACGCTCGAGCCCATTGTTGATTTACTCGCCCGAGTACATCTCTGTACTCACGGCCAATTGCTGTTTCAGGCACGACGCCGAGTCCTACTTCGTTGCTTACGGCGATTGTCGTGCCGGCCCGCTTATCGATTGCTGCAAGTGTCCGAGTGTTTGCAGTGCGGATCTCTGCTTCGCTGAATCCAGCAAGCATCAGATTAGAAACCCACAGAGTCAAACAATCGATGATCACCAGTGAGTTTGCAGGGCAGTCTTTCAGCGCAGTAGTTAAATCAAGAGGTGCTTCGATTGTTTTCCAACTAGGTCGCTCAGCCTGGTGTCGCGCAATTCTGTTTTTCATGTCTTCGTCATGAGCCTGAGCAGTTGCGATAAAGACAACTGATTTATTTGATTGTGTTGCAAGTTCGACTGCCAGAGAACTCTTGCCGCTTCGAGCACCACCGAGGAGCACAATCAAACCGAGTGGCAATGAAATGTCTGAATTGGTTTCAGGTTGCATTAGTAATCAATTCCACGCTTTGCTTTGAAGCCACTTTCGTACGCATGTTTGACATTTCGCATTTCAGTAACTGTGTCGGCAATGTCAATTAGCGATTGGGGCGCGTCGCGCCCGGTGACGACTACATTTATGTGTTCTGGACGGGTTACCAAAGCATCAATAACCGGCTGAGTTTCAATCCAGTTCCAATTAAGTAGATATGTAAGTTCGTCAAAAATTAGTAAGTCGTACACGCCACTTTTCAATAGTTCGTCTGCTTTGTTCCAGGCAGCAGTGCCAGTTTTCTTATCCTGTTCAAGATTTTGTGAATCCCAGGTGAAGCCTTCTCCAAGAGCAAACCAGTCGACCCCAAGTTGACGACCAATTTTTTCTTCTCCAACATTCCAGTTTCCAGATTTGACAAACTGGACAACACCAACTTTCCAATCGCGTGCAACGCCTCGAATCATTACCCCGAATGCCGAAGTACTTTTACCCTTGCCATGACCTGTGTGAACTAAAAGCAAAGATTTCGGCGTGCGAAGTTCTTTTGGCCGCGGGTCGTTTTCTGGCGGGTTCTCGTTTGAACTTGTGTTGTCATTATTGCTCATTAATTTTCCAAACTTTTTGTGGTTGATAGTTGCTCTGATTACAACGAGTGATAGTCTCGTGTTGCTTCGGCAATAGTCGGAGCAATGTAATACTCAGCGAAGTCTGGTGAGATTCCAGCACTGTCCCGCAACGGTAGTTGTGAAGGCATCTCAAGAAATTGAGAAGTCATTACAAAGTCCGGTCGCCTAGTAATGCATTTCACTTACGATCCTCGCCAGAGGGACAGAAGGAAATTATATGAGCAAGAAATCTCTGGTCGGCGTTGCCGGCCTTTTTTTATTAACGGCGTTAACTGCTTGCGGTGGAAGTGACACAACGACTGAAACTTCGGTGGTTGAAATAACTGAAACAACGAGTGCGAGTTCAACTTACCCAGTAACTGTTGGTGATTTAACACTCGCTACACAGCCAATGCGAATTGTTTCATTGTCGCCAACCGCAACTGAAATGTTGTACGCAATCGGAGCCGGCAAACAAGTAGTTGCGGTTGATGATTACTCAAATTTTCCTGCAGAAGCAGTCGCACTAGGTACAGCATTGTCAGGCTTTGAACCAAATGTTGAAGCAATTGCTGGTTTCAAACCCGACTTGGTGGTTATTTCTAATGATCCAGGCGGACTTATGGATCAACTAAAAACTTTGTCGGTTCCAGTGTTCATGGCCCCAGCCGCAGCAACATTCGATGATGCCTACGCACAGATCGAGCAACTCGGTTTGTTGACAGGGCATCTTGATACTGCTGTGCAAGTTTCAAGTCAGATGAAAGCAGATATTTCTGCTGCTGTTGCAGAGGTCAAAATACCAACAACACCACTGACATATTTTCACGAACTTGATAACACTTTGTATTCAGCGACTTCAAATACATTTATCGGTCAGGTTTACAGTTTGTTCGGTTTGAAAAACATCGCCGATGGTGTTGAAACCGGAAACGATTATCCACAACTTTCTGCTGAAGTGATTGTCAAGGCTAACCCAGACATTATTTTCATTAGTGATTCTGATTCTGTAGAAACTGTTGCAGCCCGCGATGGCTGGGGAAAATTGAAAGCTGTGACAAGCAATCAAGTCATTTTACTCCCAGCAGACATTCCGTCACGATGGGGGCCACGTTTGGTCGAATTCGTAATTGCGATCCGTGACGCCGTACTGATGACGCTTGCTAATGCTTAAAACTTTTTAGGTGTTTGTGACACAGACTTCCCAAATGTCCACTCAAGGACGAGGCCACTCAGTTTTGTGGTTTTCTTTGAGTGGACTATTGGTAGTTTGCGCAATGTTGGCTGGGGTGATGATTGGTCCAGCGGGGCCATCATGGTGGAGGGTTCCTCTTGAGCTAATGAACCGGCTGCCATTTATTTCTATTGACAGTGGAGTCAGTAAAGTCGACTGGAATATCGTTTGGATGATTCGAGCGCCACGAGTTGTGCTCGCGGCAATCGTCGGAGCAACTTTGTCGGTTTCGGGAGCAAGTTATCAAGGTGTTTTTCGTAATCCATTAGTTGATCCTTATTTGTTGGGTGTTGCTTCTGGCGCTGGTCTCGGAGCAACATTGGTTTTTGCTTTTCGCGGAAATCAGCCTTCAACTTGGTTGATAGATCCGTTGCCTCTGGCTTCATTTTGTGGAGCGCTAGTCGCAGTATTCATCACATACACAGTTGGAACTTCGTTCGGTCGCACACGGTCAACTGTGACACTGGTTCTTGCTGGTGTTGCCGTCACATCTCTGGCAACGGCGATACAAACATTTATTTTGCAACGCAACAACGATGTTATTAGACAAGTTTTTTCGTGGGTGCTTGGTCGGTTGTCAAGCGCAACTTGGGGTGATGTGCGACTTGTCTTGCCGTATGTTCTGTTGAGCACGATCGTTTTGCTTTTACACCGGCGACTGTTAGATGTTTTGAGAGTTGGCGATGAAGAGGCAGTTGCGCTTGGTGTGAATATTCGACGGGTTCGATTGACAGTTGTTTTGGCTGCAACACTAGGCACGGCATCAGTTGTTGCTGTAAGTGGACTAATTGGTTTCGTAGGAATCATTGTTCCGCACGCTGTTCGTTTAATTGCGGGTTCTAGTTATCGAAAAGTTTTACCGCTTAGCGTTTTACTAGGTGCGGCGTTTCTTGTTGCTGCAGATATACCGAGTCGGATACTCGCCGACCCTGCCGAAACACCAATCGGCGTTGTAACCGCCTTCTTTGGCGCACCATTTTTCTTGATTTTGCTTCGAACCAGAAAGAATCTTTGATGAGTACGCTCGGGTTTTGCGAACTAACTATTTCATATGACGGAGTTTGTGCAGTAAATAGTTTCAATAATATTTTGCATTCGGGTGAGTGGTTATGTTTAATCGGCCCCAACGGCGCTGGTAAATCTTCAGTGCTGCGTGCCGCGGCTGGTCTCGTTAAATATTCTGGCTCTGTTGCAATTGATCAAAATGAAATACCTGCGACATCGGCGAAATGGCGTGCGCAACACATTGCTTATGTTCCACAAACGCCATTGATGCCAGAAGACATGACGGTCTATGAATATGTTTTACTCGGACGCAACCCGTATATCAAACATTTTGCCTCTGAATCGGCGCATGACAAACAAGTCATTGAAAAAGTTTTGACGCGGTTGGATCTGGCTCGTTTCTCATATCGTTTGGTCGGCACTCTTTCTGGTGGCGAGCGACAACGATTAGTAATCGCTCGAGCCTTGGCTCAGGAAGCACCAGTGTTATTGCTTGACGAGCCAACAGCAGCACTAGATATTGGCCACCAACAACACGCACTTGAATTAGTCGATACCTTACGTCGTGAGCAAGGCTTGACGGTCGTTTCGGCGATGCACGACTTGACTTTGGCGGGTTTATACGCCGATCGACTCGTGTTGATGCATCAAGGAGTTTGCGTTGCATCGGGTAGCGCAAAAAGTGTTTTGCGATCAGAAATTCTCGCCGAGTTCTATGGTGTTTCGGCGCGCGTGCACCACGAGCCTGATGGCACGGTGGTAGTAATTCCGCAAAGGTTGACGAACAACTAGTTTGTAATAGATGTCTGAATCTGAACAACGAAAAATCGCGAATTTGCTGAACGAGCACGTTGCTGGTTGTGCATCCGCGCACCAAAGACTGTTGGCGTCTCTAGAAAACTTAACTGACGCGCAGTGTCGACAAGATTCAATGTTGCCGAATTGGTCGCGTGGCCATGTCTTGACACACCTAGCACGCAATGCAGATAGTCATGTGAATTTATTGCAGAGTGCTGTGCGCGGTGAAGTTGGCAATCAATACCCGAGTATTGAAAAACGAAATACGGATATCGAGTCTGGGTCATCTCGAAATGCAAATGAAATAGTTGTTGACTTACGAGTCAGTATTTATGGTCTAGAAGCCGCTTGGGCGAGCGCGAATCAAAAGGTCTGGTCTGGCCAAGGACGCGGCTTGAGCGGAAATGTGATTGAGATGTTGTCGATCGTTTTTTTGCGTTGGCGTGAAGTTGAATTTCATCATGCTGATCTGGGCTTTGAGTTTGGTTACGACGACCTGACAGATCTTTATGTACGACTTGAATTAGATCAACAAATTATGTTGTGGCGTAGTCGCAAGCCAATGGGCATGACGGACTTACCAGAAATTGCCAAGAAATTATCGCCGTCGCACCGCTTGGCATGGTTAATGGGTCGAGTTGTCGTTGATGGTCTCGCCAAGCCAGAACCGTTGTGAGGAAATTTCTCAGATTTAGTTTTATAGCCGCGATTATCTGCGGCGCTGGTGTCGCTGGATCTGCAAACCCTGTTGAGGCTCATGCTGGTTTGCGGTCGAGTGAACCAGCCGCCTCGTCTGTACTTGAGAAGTCTCCAGAAGAAATTGTCTTGAAATTTGCCGAGCAAGTTGAAATCTCGTTTGGCAGTATCAGATTATTTGATGCAAACTCAAAGTTAATTGTTTTGCCTGTGCCGAATTATGGATCTGTTGATGACGTTGTCGATGCCAAAACTGTGCGTGTCAGTGTGCCCAATCTTGAACCGGGCAGTTATCTAGTCATCTGGAGAGTTGTGTCTGTTGATAGTCATCCAGTGCAAGGTGCATTTGGGTTTCAAATTGGTTCACGAGGCACAAATCTCACTGATCTTGGCGTTGAAATTCTTGCAAATACTAGTGCACCTGGTTTAGTTCGCGGCTTAATGGGAATTGCTCGTTGGTTAAGTTTCTTTGGCGTGATGGTTTTGGTTGGTGCAATGTTGCTTGCGACTCGAATTATTGGTCAGTCTCGAATCAAACTTGTCATTAATTCATCTTGGTTTGTTGCAGTATTTGGTTCAATATTGGTTCTAGTAATGCAAGCGCCATATGCGTTAGGTAGTTCGCTTTCAGATTCTGTATCAATTACATCAGTGAGGCAAGTTCTAGAGACACGACTTGGTATTTGGTTAATCATTCGAGCCGTGATTCTGCTTTTATTTTTGTTGATTATCTGGAAGCGCGATTTGCATCAAAAACCGTTATGGCGAATGGCAACAACAATTTTGAGCGTTGTGCTGTTCGCAACATTTTCAATCTCAGGTCATCCCGGGATGCGGCAGTTTTCTGCTTTAAGTATCGGCACAGACATCGTTCACTTTTTATGTGTCGCAGTTTGGATGGGTGGTTTAGTGACTATGGTTTTATTGGGTCGAAAGTGGCAAAGTAAGTCACCAAAAGTGATTGCATGGTTCTCGTTTAATGCAACTATCGCGATGCCGATCATGGTTGCCACAGGAGTTGCGCAAGCCTGGCGAATGATGGAAGGGTTTCAAAATCTTTTTTCGACAACTTATGGCACGGTTCTTAGTATCAAAGTTATTCTTGTTGTGATTGCAATTGTTGCAGGCACTAAAGCACGTCAAATATTTAAGGGCAAAAAAGTTGATAGTGAGGATTTAAAAAAGATCAAGTTCTCAAAGACGATTGTTGTAGAAAGTGTTATTGGCCTAGTTGTGCTCGCAGTAACAGCCGTGCTTGTTTCTGTTCCGCCGCTTAGTGTCAACACTTCTGCGCCATTTACTGCAACCTTGGTTCAATCAAATGTCATTGCAGATATCACAATTACTCCAGCACGTGTCGGCAATGTTGAGATGCACATAGTTTTTTCACCACCTGGTGGAACACTTGAGCAGATCAATTCAATGACTGCACGAATTTCGCTCGTAAATGGCGAAATCCCACCGATACCAATTGCAATGAAATCTATTGGCGTGAATCACTTTCTAGCAAATTTGCAACTGCCACGCAGTGGTGACTGGTTGCTTGAATTATTTGTTAAACCCGCGACTAATAGAACATTACGTTTCAGCCAGACTGTAAAAATTAAAAGTTAGAAATCAATATTGCGGACAACTAAATGGTGCGGCATCTGAGTAATGCCTTCGTTGAAACCTTCACCAATAACCAAAAAATCGTGTCGCAGATAGAAGTTAAGCGCAGAATCACGTGCTTTGGCCCAAACATATTTGGCTTTGAGTTTTTCGGTGTGAATAACGCCAGCAGTTAACAACATTGCACCAAGACCCGTACCCTGCCGGTTTTTGGCCACTGCCATTCCGCGAAGTTGAATTGCCTGGGCTGTGCTGTCTTCTTGCCACGGGTTAATAACCCAGGTTGACGTGCCAATCAGATTTTTGTGCGCATCAAAAATGCCCAGATGTACTGTGCCTGGCTTCGAATCTTCCGCATATTTTGGATCACTAGTTGGCGTGTTATCGCGCAAGACTGCCGTTCGCAGGTCGTAGGTTTCTGAAGTCTGTAGTTCGACAACTTCAAGTTTGGTATTTGACATTAAACGAGATTTTAGTGCGAGATTAGCGCTGCATCAGATCGTTAATATCTAAAACGCGGTCGGCAATTGCTTTGGCCTCGTCTTGGTCGTGAGTTACATGCAACGTTGTTGTGCCACGAGAACGAAGTAGATTGCCGAGATCTTGTAACAGTCGAGTGTGCAACTCTGGATCTAGACCATTTAGAGGTTCGTCGAGTAACAAAACTTTAGGTTGTGCCACTAGTGCTCGGGCGACTGCAATACGTTTTGCCTCGCCTCCAGAAAGTTTAAATACTTCGCGCTGAGATAGATGGGTTAGCCCAACGAGTTCAAGAACTTCAGCGACCTTTTCATCCATTAATTTCTGTTTAGTGCCTTGAATCTTTAGCGAATACGAAATATTTTCGGCAACATCTAAATGCTCTTGAAACACCAAGCCGATTCGACGCAAATGTGCCGGTTTGGCGGTGATCTCTTCGCCGCTCAAAAGAATCGTGCCAGAGTCAACTACTTCAAGACCTGCGATGTATCGCAGCAAGGTCGTTTTGCCTGAACCACTTGGGCCAGTCAGAGCAATGATTTCTCCCGCACCTATATATATAGAAAGATTTTGAAGCACCAGCGTTGACCCGTAAGTCACGACGAGGTTACGACAATCCAACATTTAGATAGCTCGTTTATCTGTGTTTCTCTGTGCCGAGATGATCGACCAGCCCGATAATCGCAACGCAAGCAACTATTAATAAAGTCGCGATCGCATAGGCCTGAGCTTGAATAATTTCTCCAGGACGACTTAGTAGTCGCGAAATCATCAGCGGCAATGTTTCGTTGTTGCGTCGCACAAGAAAACTGCTCGCACCGAACTCTCCGAGTGAAACGGCGCAAGCGACTGCTGCTGCTGTTAATAGAGCGGGTTGAATGATGCGCAGGTCTACTGTTCGCCACATTTTCCAAGATGTTGCACCCAATGTTTGCGAAGCTTCGCGCAACCCGTTAGGTAAGTCTCGAATTGTTGGCGAAATTATTCGCATCACAATTGGGATTGCAACTAGGCAGTGCGCAATTGGCATCATCAGCCAGGCCCCGCGCCAATCAATTGGGTTTACATCAAATGTGATAATTAATCCGAGGCCAAGGGTGACTGCCGAAACTACGACTGGCAACGCCGTCAGAATATTCAAAAACTTGTATCGCGTTGAGCCGTAGATAATTGCACATGCACTGAATAAACCAAGAGTCGTTGAGACGGCAATTGTAAAAGCCGCATACTTCAGTGAAGTTGTCAATGACCTGAATATTTCTGGGTTTGTAAAGATGTTGTGCCACGCAAAAAAGTTAATGCGCTCGCCAACCAAAATTGATCGACGCACCACACTGACCAGTGGCGCAAGCACAGCAACTGTGCTTATGAGTGCAATTGATGCAATAAATAGTTTCTGACCAAAGTTTTGCGGTCTCCGGATTCTCGAATAAACCGTCTGGCTAAATTCTGCTGATTTTGTTGTGTCGATTTGTGTTATGAATAAAATCAAAACCCCGACTACAAGCAGTTGCGAAATAGAAAGAACCAACGCACCCGAGACATCGCCGAGTTGCATTGCTCGAAAATAAATCTCTGTTTCAATGGTTGATCTTGCAGGGCCACTCAAGATGCGAACAACACCATATGAGGTGAAGCACATTAAGAACACCAATAATCCCGCCGAACGCAACGATTTCTTGAGCAACGGCAAAGTAACGGTTAAAAACAGTCGTGTTCTCGAAGCGCCAAGAGTGCGAGCGACATCATCTAGATATGGATGGATTTGTTGCCACCGCGTCGAAATAATTCGCACTACAAGCCCGAAGTTGAAATATATATGAGCAATAATTATCGCCAATGCACTTCGGTGAATACTCGTTGGAAGAAGCTCGAGAAATGCGACGCCGACTACAACTGTTGGCAAAATGAACGGCACGCTAATAAGTGAGATCAACATACGTCGTCCAAAAAAATCGAAATTTGCAGTTATTGCAGCAATCGGCATTGCCAAGAAAAGAACCACAATAGTGCTGATGATCGCTTGCCAAGTTGTGAACCACACAACATTTCGTGTGGTCGGCGACGTGAGTAACGCAAACGAATCAATTTGAATTGCCATTGAAAAAATATTTAATACTGGTGCGACTACGAAGAGCAGCATCACAACAACAGGCACGACAACCAACCATTTACTTGTGTGGCGGTAAGCGTTGATCATCAACAATTAATCATTAGAAATTAGCCGCTAATGATTAGCGCAAGACCTTATTCGTGAATGAATCAAGCCACGTGGTTCGATTTTTAGCGATTAATTCTGGGTCAATTTGTAACGGCAATTCTGGGCGCAATGAATACTTGAGAAACTCTGCCGGAAGTTTCGCTTTTGTGTTAGCAGGGTAGACGAATAGCGTGAGTGGTAAATCCTCTTGAAATTTGATGCCAGTTAAATAATCGATCAGTAATTGCGCTTCGCTTTCGTACTTTGTCCCGCGCAGAACCCCAGCGAATTCAACTTGGCGGTAACAAGTTAGTGCGGCAACAGCCGTCGGTGCCGTGTCGGGCTTTGGGCTCGCGTAGATCATTTCTGCAGGAGGGCTAGATCCATAACTAACAACGATTGGTCTTTGGCCTTTACCAGATGAGCCGGAGAACTCTGTGTAGTAAGCCTCGTTCCAGCCATCCACAATTAACACACCATTTTGTTTTAGTTGCAGCCAGTAATCGCCCCAACCATCTTCGCCAAATTCGGCAATGGTCGCGAGCATAAACGCAAGTCCTGGCGACGATGTAATTGGACTCGGCACGACCAGAAGATTCGCGTAGTTCGCCGAAGTCAATGCACGCAAAGTTAATGGTGGTGCAATTTTGCGATCAGCAAACCATTTAACGTCGTAATTAAGGCAAACATCGCCTGTGTCAACTGGTGTGACTTCGTTATTTGCGACTAACTTGCGCGCGCTTTGATCGATCTCATTGATATTTTTTGTTTGATACGCCGAGAAAAGTTTTGCTTCAATTGCTCTAGACAACAATGTGTTGTCAACTCCCCACAGCACATCGCCCTGCGGGTTACCCGCCGTTAACGCTGCTTTAGTTACAAGTTCGCCGGCGTCGCCACCAAGTGCGATTTCGACTTTAACGCCAGTTTCAAGCGTGAAGGCATCAAATATATTTTGAGAAGGAGTAAATGAGTCATAGGCGAGAAGCGTCAAAGTAACTTGATCTGAGTTCTTTGGATCATCTTGGTTAGTTGAAGAATTATCGGTTGGAGAACTGTTTCTGCAGGCACTGACGAGTGAGCCCAGCAATGCAGCGCACAGAAATAGATTTTCAAAATTATGTTTTAGTTTTTTTTGTTTCACAAGTTTGTTGCTTTCTGTTGATGAATTATTAAAAGTTGGCCATGGGCGATTGATACCGAAACTTGGGTGTCAGTAACTTCGTTGCTGACACCGCGTGTTTCGTAGACTTTGAGAGATTCGTTGCTTAGTTTCCATCGCAAACCAGTTGTGCTGACTCCAGTTGCGGTAGCTCCATATGCCTGCAGCCCAACTATGTCGCCAATCTCGCCTGTAAATCTGCGTGTTGTCTCACCCTGCAGAGCGAATATTTTCGAGTCATCCCAAAGCGCTTGGACATCAACTATTTTAAGAATCGGATCAAACATTGCAGCGATGACGCCAAGTTGGTGGTCAAGGCGCCCACCACCAGCAGTGACTATCACAATTTTTTTTGAACCATGTTCGGCAGCGTAAAGAATTGCCGAATGTAAGTCAGTGAAATTTTTATCACGATCATGCTGAATGATTTTCGATCCGCGAGAAGTTGCCTCGGCAAGCGCACTTTTATCCACCGAATCCATATCCCCGATTACGACATCTACAGTTAGCCCAAGTTTTTGAGCAGAATGTAAACCGGAGTCGGCAGCAATCACCAAATCAAATTCGGTGATTTCGCGAACTGCTTGCATGGTCGCATCGCTGAGGGCGAGACCTCCGGCAAAAATTAGAGATGTGTTGACCATGTTCGCTTCCTCCGCTGGCATTACCCAGATCAGGTGTGCGGGTCGGTGACGGCGGCCACCCTCTCAGCCCACCGAACCAGTGGACTCCCCGTGCGTATTGATCCTCACTATAACAACTAGCAATCGTCACGCACAGATAACCTTTAATCAAATGAGTCAATCAAGCCCTCTCGCTGGCGTTGCGCCGGCCACAAAAGACACTTTAAAAGACACACTAATTACGATCACTCCGATCGCTCATGCACGCTTGATTGAATTGCGCGATGCAGAAACCGAACGTGAGAAACTCGGTTTGCGACTTGAGATTCTTTCTGGACCAGGAGAAGATTTTCGCTACGACCTCGTGTTTGACGAATTCGTTAAAGCCGCGTTCACTGACGAGGTGCGCACAATTGATGGTTTGAAAATAATTATTGGTGCTAAAGATTTAGATCTTTTGCGGGGCGCAGAATTAGACCATGATGACGCTAAAGGTTTGTTGATTCGCAATCCAAATAAGCCAGTCAAGGCGCATGTTGATGGGCTTGTTTCTGATGATGAGATCTCGGCGCAGATTGAAACAATTGTGTTCAGTGAAGTGAACCCGGCACTTTCTGCGCACGGAGGGTTCGTGACTTTTTCTGGTCACGACAAAGAAGGAACCGCGTATTTCACAATGGGCGGTGGTTGCCACGGTTGTTCGATGTCGCGCCAGACAATGCTTGAAGGCGTTCAGACCATGCTTGTTGAGCAAGTGCCGGCGATTACTCGAGTGCGAGACATCACTGATCATTCGACTGGTGCCAACCCTTACTATT
>JAPKZT010000205.1 GCA_026393655.1 Actinomycetota bacterium
CGTGATGCTTTGGTTGCTCAAGCACTCAAAAACATCGGCGCGAAATTAAATCATGTGGGCTCACCATATGCAGTTGACCCAGGCACAGTTCGCAAGGCAGATAACACGCCGTATGCAGTGTTCACACCATTTTCGAAAATTTGGTTGACACATGGCTGGCCAGCACCGACAAGCAAAGCGCGCATAACTTGGCATGGAGCGCCAGAAGTTACGACGCAAGAAATTCCTGCCGATCCAGTTTTGACAGCAAAGATTGCCGATGTTGGATCAAAAGCCGCATGGAAGCGCTGGGAATATTTCGCAAAAACTGGTTTGAATAAATATAAAGAAGAACGCAATAATCCGGATCGTGATGGCTGTAGCAAGATGTCGGTGTATTTGCGCTTTGGTACAATTCATCCAAGACAGTTGTTGGCTGAACTTGAGCCGAACGCAGATCACGATCATTATCGAAGCGAACTTTGTTGGCGCGAGTTTTATGGAGACGTGCTATTCCATCATCCTCATACGACGTGGAAGAATCTTCAACCGAAGATGGACAGCATTCAAGTTGATACTGACGCGCAGGCTAAAAATAAGTTTGCGCAATGGTGTGCAGGTAATACTGGTTATCCAATTGTTGATGCGGGAATGCGACAGATGTTGGCAACAGGTTGGATGCACAATCGGGTGCGGATGGTTGCGGCAAGTTTTTTGGTTAAAGATTTGCATTTGCCGTGGCAGTGGGGTGCGAAATTTTTTATGAAGCATCTCGTTGACGGTGACATTGCGTCGAACAATCATGGTTGGCAGTGGACGGCGGGCACTGGCACCGATGCGGCGCCATACTTTCGGGTG
The DNA here is from genome assembly GCA_026393655.1 of Actinomycetota bacterium. Lineage (GTDB taxonomy): Bacteria > Actinomycetota > Acidimicrobiia > Acidimicrobiales > Ilumatobacteraceae > BACL27. The sequence goes on from JAPKZT010000205.1 coordinate 838, forward strand.
TTTAATCCTGTGCTACAAGGCGAGAGGTTTGACCCGGATGGCAATTTCGTTCGAGAGTGGATTCCGGAGTTAAGCGATGTGCCGAAGAAATATATTCATTCGCCTTGGCTCGCGCAAAGTGGGCTTTTCGGTAATTATGCGGCGCCGATGGTCGACCATTCGCAAGAGCGCGATGAGGCTTTAAGTCGCTACAAAGTCAGCGGAGAAAACAACCGCTCGGTAATCTAAGTAGTCTAAAAGGTAACAAATGCTTGATGATCGTAAAACCGCCATCCTCCGAGCAATCGTTGAGGAGTACATCGCCACCGCAATGCCGGTTGGCTCTTCGCACATTGCTAATTCACAAGAGTTCGCAGTCTCGTCGGCCACTGTGCGTAACGACATGGCGGTACTTGAACGTGAGGGTTTCCTAACTCACCCTCATACTTCTGCAGGGCGGATACCAACAGACAAGGGGTATCGCTTTTTCGTTGACAACCTTGTGCCCAATGGAAGTCTTGGATCACTTGAGCAAGCCAAAGTTGGCAATTTCTTTGAGAACGCCCACTTTCGTTTAGAAGAAACCTTGCAACGAACTTCAATGTTGCTGACACAACTTACTAATTATGCGTCCGTTGTGATTGGGCCGAGCGTTGAAGTTGCGGTCGTACGTTCAGTTCAGCTCGTGCGACTCTCAAATCACCATCTCACAGTTGTCATTGTGTTGTCGAATGGCTCTGTCGAAAACGAACAACTTGAAATTAGTCAAAATATTTCAGATGAGAACATTGTCGACGCTGCTTTCAAATTGCAAAAACTGATGCTCAATGCCCCACTACGAGATATTCAATTGATCCGTAATGTGAATCAGAAACTGGCTGACGATATTTCACCACTGTGTGAGAAGGTTCTTGCATCTCTTGATCGCACTCGCAACGACGAGACGTTTTTTGTTGGAGGCGCATCACAGATGGCCGAAGCATTCGACGCAGTTGAGATCGTGCGCAATGTTTTGCACACGCTCGAGCAGCAATATGTTGTTGTAACTTTGGTTCGCGACATGTTGAATCGCGGTTTGTCTGTAGCGATTGGTGCAGAGCATGGCGTTGAACCACTCTCGGCATGTTCCGTGGTTTTGGCGCCAGTCATGGCAGATGGAGAAAACGTTGGCACAGTTGGCGTGCTTGGGCCAACGCGCATGAATTATCCGCAGGCATTGGCAACTGTTGAACTCGTCGGCGATCGTCTTGGTCGTCGACTAACTGAAAATTAAAACGTTATGGCAACAGATTTTTATAAGTTGTTGGGCGTATCGCAATCAGCGAGTCAAGAAGAGTTAAAGCGTGCTTATCGCAAGCGAGCGCGCGAATTGCATCCAGATGCGAACCCAAATAATCCTGAGGCAGAAGAACAATTTAAAGAATTAAGTCGGGCTTACGAAGTTTTATC
>JAPKZT010000169.1 GCA_026393655.1 Actinomycetota bacterium
CCAGCAAGCCAATACTGAAACTCGGTATCCCGAAGGGAAGTTTGGAGTCTGCGACGATTGATTTATTTCGCAGGGCTGGGTTTCAGATCACCGTGAATAGCCGTTCATATTTTCCGGCGATTGATGACCCGAATATTGAGTGCATGTTGATTCGCGCCCAAGAGATGGCCCGATATGTAGAAGATGGAGTTCTCGACGCAGGCTTAACTGGGCAAGACTGGATTTCTGAAAGCGAAGCAAAAGTTGAGTCGGTGGCTGATCTGGTTTATGCCAAACAAAGTTTCGGTCGAGTGCGTTGGGTGCTCGCGGTGCCCGAGTCATCGACTGTGCAGTCTGTGAAAGATCTTGAAGGCAAAGTCATCGCCACCGAATTAGTTCAAACAACACTGCGTTATCTGCAGAAAAATAATGTCAAGGCAAAAGTTGAGTTCAGTTGGGGAGCTACTGAAGTCAAGCCGCCGATTTTGGCTGACGCGATTGTTGAAGTTACTGAAACAGGTTCGTCGTTGCGAGCGAACAATCTGCGCATAGTTGAAACTGTGATTGAGTCAAACACGCAGTTCATAGCCAACACAAAGTCATGGTCAGATCCAGTAAAGCATCAGCAGATGCTAGACATCAAGATGCTTTTAGAAGGGGCAATTAATGCGATGGGCAAAGTCGGTTTGATGCTCAACGTCGAAAGAAAAAATCTTGATGCGATTCTCGGTGTACTCCCGGCACTAAAGACACCAACGATCTCAAATCTTGCTGATGAAAACTGGTTAGCGCTGAACACAATTCTTGACGAGTCAACAGTACGAACCATCATCCCGCGGTTGAAAGCAGCCGGCGCACATGGCATCGTCGAATATCCGCTTAACAAGATTGTTGTTTGATGTTACGGATAATTGACATCAATCAAGCGGGCGAGTTGTTATCTCGAAACAACTCACGACTTGACTCGGCAATTGAAACAGTAAAGCCGATAATTGATGATGTTCGACTTCGGGGTGATGCTGCGTTATTCGAATACGCCAAAAAGTTTGATGATTTTGATGGCTCTAGTTTTGCAGTCAAAACAGGTGGCAAGCTTTCAGCAGAGTTGTTGAACGCGGTTGAAGTTGCGGCAACAAATATTCGTGCTTTTTCTCAGTCGCAACTTCCGAGAGATAATTACTTAATATCCGCAGATGGTCGGTCAGTGGGTCAAGTTGTACGAGCGATTGATTCGGTTGGCGTCTATGTGCCAGCAGGTAGTTATCCACTGATTTCAACATTGATGATGGCGGTCATACCTGCACAAGTTGCAGGAGTTAAATCAATCACCGTAGTTTGTCCGAAGCCAAGCAGTGAGATGTTGGCGTTGGCTACGTGGCTCGGTATTGAGTACATCATGCAAATTGGTGGCGCACAGGCAATTGCGGCATTGGCATATGGCACTGAGTCGATACCTCGGGTCACACGAATTGTTGGCCCAGGAAATGCATTTGTGGCTGCTGCGAAAAAACTTGTCTCAGCTGATACTGCGATTGATTTTGTGGCAGGGCCTTCGGAGATTGCGATCGTTGCACAAACGGGAAACCCGAAGTGGATTGCTGCCGACATGTTGGCTCAATGCGAACACGATGTCAATGCTTCGGCATTACTGCTGACTTGCTCGCGTCAACTCGCTAGTGAAGTGCAACTTGAAGTGGCTGCACAACTTGAGAATCTCTCGACACGCAATATTGCCGAGCAATCAATCAACGCGAACAGCGCAGCAGTTATTTGTCCAGATATTGAAACGGCTTTTAGATTTGTTAATTCATTGGCACCCGAGCATTTATCAATCGAAAATGCTTCTTGGCTAGATCAGGTGCAAAATGCTGGATCGATTTTTATCGGCGAATACAGCACCGAGGCCGCTGGAGATTATGCCTCTGGGCCAAACCATATTTTGCCAACTTCGGGTCTTGCATCGCTGCGTGGCGGTTTGTCGTCTGCAGATTTTGTAAAAGTTATTTCAGTGCAACAACTTTCGCCACAAGCACTCAAAAATTTGGCGCCGAGCGTGACTACATTGGCTCGTACCGAAGGTCTTGAGGCCCACGCTCGATCTATTGAAGTTCGTTTGAATTCTCAAATTGGAAGCGCAGTCGTGAGCGATTCAACGGGATTGCAACCAAATTTGGCTGTTAAGAATATGCGGCCATATTCGCCACCTTCGCAAGGTCGGGCAGACAAAATGCGTTTAGATTTCAACGAAAATACAGTCGGCTGTTCGCCCCAAGTTATTGATGCGATTTGCAGACTGACTGATTCAAACATGATCAGCATGTATCCCGAATACTCGCAAGCACAAAATAAGATTGCAAAACATTTTGGTGTCAACACTGAACAGATGGTTTTCACCAATGGCACCGATGAAGCAATCTCATTATTGGTGAATACATTTATTGAGCCAGGTGGCGAGTTGATAGTTATGCACCCGTCTTATGCGATGTACCGTTTTTATGGTGAGTTGGGAAGCGCCAAAATTGTTGAAGTTGATTATGACGTAAAACAACGGTTGGTGTTTGACCTTGAAAAACTTTTGGCGAAAATAAATCAGAATACTGCGGCAATATTTTTGGCCAACCCAAATAATCCAACTGGAACTGCTATCTCACGAGATGAAATTATTAAAATTCTTAACGCTGCGCCTCATTCAGTCGTCTTAATTGACTGGACTTGATAAATGAATATACGAATCTTGTTGTGAGTCGGACATTTTCTAAGGCTTATGGCATGGCTGGTATTCGGTTTGGTTGTATGTTCTCAAAATCTGAGAACATCGCGTGGGTTCGAAAAGCTCAATCGCCTTACAGTGTTAACGCGGTGGCTGTAGTGGCGGCATGTACTGCGATCGAAGATAATGCGTATTTGGCTAGTTACGTATCCGAAGTGCGAGAGTGTCGAAACTTTGTTGAAGCAGAGTTTGATCGTCTCGGTATCAAATATTTTAAGAGCAGTGGCAATTTTTTGTTGTTTGATGTCGGCGATAGGGCAAAAGAGATCCGAGATCAACTTGCGTTAAGTCGAGTGCTAATTCGTGATCGCAGCTATGAAATTTCGGGATGCTTGCGTGTGACGATCGGAACTAAGAAACAAATGTCAGTGTTCATTCAAGAGTTAGAGAGGGTGTTATGAGAAAAGCAACGATTAAACGCGTAACGAAAGAAACAAGTATTTCTGTGCAGCTGACTATCGAAGGTAAAGGACGATACGAAATCTCTACTGGAATCAGATTTTTTGACCACATGCTTGAACTGTTCGCAAAGCACGGTGGTTTTGATCTCAAGGTCACTGCTAAGGGCGATCTGGATATTGACCAGCATCACACGGTCGAAGACGTGGGTATCGCGATTGGTCAGGCTTTCGCCAAGGCATTGGGCAAAAAGACCGGCATCAATCGTGCTGGCTATTTCGTCTTGCCGATGGACGAAACTTTGGCAGTAGTCGCAGTAGATCTGAGTGGAAGACCGGCGTTGATTTATAGCGATTTGATTCGTACTCGTCTAGTTGGAGATTTGCAAACAGAACTAATCCACGACTTCTTTGGTGGGTTCGTCAATAATGCAGGTGCAAACTTGCATGCCAAGGTGCTTTATGGCCGTTCAACCCACCACAAGGTTGAAGCAATTTTCAAGTGTTTTGCACGAGCAATGCGTTACGCCTGCTCAACTGACATGCGACTAAAAGATCAATTGCCAAGTACAAAAGGTTTGTTGTGATTTGTGTCGTTGATTACGGTGCTGGAAACTTGCGTTCGGTAACAAACGTATTAGAAGTAATTGGCGCTGAATATAAGTTAGTAAGTGACGAGGCAGCAATTCGTGCGGCTAGCAAAATTGTGCTGCCAGGTGTTGGTCATTTTGGTCAACTCGCAACTGCCCTTGATCAACTAAAAATTCGTCAAGCACTGATTGACCAAATCAAAAATGGAGTGGCCTATTTAGGAATTTGTCTTGGGATGCAGGTTCTGTTCGCTGATAGTCACGAGGCACCAACCGCAAGTGGTCTGGGTATTTTGTCTGGCAGTGTTCGTAAGTTTGAATCTGCTGATCGCAGTGTGCACATGGGGTGGAACACGCTTGAGGCCGCAGCGCCGTCGCGACTTGTTAAGCCATTGCCAACTGATTCGCCTAGCGATGGTGAACTCTTTGCATATTATGCGCATAGTTTTTTTTGTCCAGTTGTTGATCAAACCGTGATGACGACAAGTTATGGCGATCAATTTTCGGCAGTGATTGAGTTTGAAAATATTTATGGGGTGCAATTTCACCCAGAGAAGTCTGGGGATTTCGGTCGGCGCGTAATGCAGAATTTTGTTGGTATTTAAGTGTTGGCCAAACGAATAATCGCATGTCTTGACGTTGCAGATGGTCGTGTTGTTAAAGGTGTGAATTTTCTTGAATTGCGTGATGCAGGTGACCCCGTTGAACTTGCCGCGCGATACAACGCCGAAGGAGTTGACGAACTCGTATTTCTTGATGTTGCAGCGACGAATGAAAATCGCAACACGATGGTTGCTGTAATCGCAAGAACGGCCCGCGAAGTATTTATTCCACTGACAGTTGGTGGAGGAATTCGAACCGTAGACGACGCCCGAGAAGTTTTACACGCTGGGGCTGACAAGGTCAGCGTCAACAGCGCAGCCGTTTGGCGACCTGAATTGATTTGCGAACTAAGTCAAGAATTCGGATCGCAGGCTGTGGTCTTGGCGATAGACGCTCGCCGTGACGATCAGATCTGGCGAGTGTTTACAAAGGGAGGTCGCCAAGCAGAGCAACTCAATGCAATTGAATGGGCGCAACAAGGCGAGCGTCTCGGCGCGGGTGAGATTTTGTTGACGTCAATGGATACCGATGGCGTGCAAAATGGTTTCGATCAATTGTTAACTAAGGCAGTTCGCGATGCTGTGAATATCCCGGTGATTGCGTCGGGGGGAGCAGGAAAAGTTGAACACTTTGCTGAGATACTTCAAAACGCAGATGCTGCACTTGCCGCCTCAGTATTTCATTTCGGAACTTTAAAAATAAGTGATGTAAAAGAATGTGTCGAGCAGGCAAAGTTTGTGGTGCGACGATGAGTGACTTGCGCAAGCCAATTGTCGTGCCGTGCATTGATATTCAGGATGGAAAAGTCGTGCAGTTGGTGCAGGGTAGAACTAAAGCTCTTGAAGGTCCTGATCCATTTGAAATGCTCGAGCGGTTTGCAGGTTTTGATGAAATTCAAGTTATTGATCTGGATGCCGCAATGGGTGTCGGCGATAACGCACCGATTATTGAGATGCTGGCAAGTCGAGCAAAGTGTCGGGTCGGTGGCGGTGTGCGCACACCTGAGCGTGCAGCGCAGTTGTTAGATCTTGGAGCACATCGCGTGATCGTTGGAACGGCGGCGTTTACTCCTGCATATTCAAAGATCGTTGAACGAGTTAAAGCGCGAAATATTCTGGTTGCACTTGATTCTCTTGCTGGCAAAGTTGTCGTAGATGGTTGGACTACCACATTAAACACGACTGCACAAGAATCGTTGGCTCAATTTTCGCAATTATGCAGCGGCTTTTTATGTACATATGTTGACAAGGAAGGAATGATGCAGGGCACTGACTTGGATTGGTTTACGCAATTGCGCGCTGCAACAGATCTTGAAATTACTGCTGCAGGTGGGATCACAACTCTTGATGATGTTCGTGCATTGATGGCGATGAACATTGATGTAGCGATCGGCATGGCGATTTACACCGGCGGGCTATCACTCGCTGAGCTTTTGACGCTTAGTACGAATTAGTTAGGACCATGCTTTAGTTTGTTAAACGACTAGCAACTATGTAAGCATCAACTCTGTGAGTTCGACGTTGCCGACACGTGGAATTCGACCAGGCGAACTTCTCGCAATCCGACCGTTTCGCTTGTTGTGGATAAACAGTTTTCTGTTCATACTTGTGCAGAGCACACAACGCTTTGCATTTGTCTGGCTCGCACTTGAATTAGGCGCAAAGTCAGACATCAGTGGACTGATTCTTTTCGTCATGGGAATTCCGGTGCTATTAATTTCGCTACCGATAGGTGTGATGAGTGATCACATGAATCGGCGCACACTACTAATGGTCAGTCAACTTGGTGCGTTGGCAATCACAACTGTGATTGCAGTGATGGTGACGGCTCAGCAGATGACAATCAACTGGGCGATCATCGGATCATTTATTGCCGGTATCTTTATCGCCATCGGTTCGCCAGTGCGATCGGCGATTGTTCCAACTGTTGTGCCGCGAGACAAACTTGTCGGCGCTATTGCGGTCAATACAATCGGCAACAATCTTGGGCTAATGATTGGTCCTGCCGTGGCTGGTCCAGCGATTGCGATTTGGGGGATTGAAGGCGCATTTTGGATTCAGGCACTGTTAAATCTTTTTGGGTTTTTTGCATTGATCAAGTTGCAACTTCCAGCGAGTCTGAATACACATCGTCGACGCCTGCGTGAAGAAATATTTGGTGGGCTGAATTTTATTCGCGGACACGCAGAAGTTCGATCGTTTTATGTCTTACTGAGTGGTTCAATTTTATTTATGATGGCGCCGTGGATCGTTCTTGGTCCACAAATTGCCAAAGAACAAGCGGGGGCGACGGGTAGCCAGACGACATATATGTTTGCGATGCTTGGCGTGGGTCAATTCGTTACTTCAATTGCAATTTTGCGTTACAACCACAAAATGGTGCAAAAAGGAATGTGGTTTATGTGTGGCTTATGTTGGGGAGGAACAGTGCAAATCGTGCTCGGTCAGTCGAGTTCAATCTTGATGATGAGTGTGCTGTTGTTCGCGTGGGGAATGGGCGGTGGTTTTTATATGAACTTGAGTCAGACATTGATTCAGAACAACACACCACCACAAGTAATGGGGCGAGTTATGGCGGTGCACTCACTAATAATGTCAGGGCTTGCGCCGCTTGGTGCCCTAATTATTGGAGTGATTGCGCGTCGAGTTGATTCTGCTCCGTTGACATTTTCAGTTACTGGTTTGCTAATGCTCGTGACAGCAGTTTATTTCTTGGTCGTTAAGAAAAATCTACGGGCAATGTCGTAAACTATTGTTTATGACAATTTCATTTAGAGCAGGCGAAATTCCGGCGGCAGAACTTGCTGCTAAACCACTTGGTCAACCATCGGCAGAGCCGTTGACTGGCGAGATCATGACACGTGCAAAAGTTTTTCTCGACAACGAAACCGTCACTGCTGGCACTTGGGAGTGTGAACCTGGCGAATCTCGCTGGGAGTTCACCACACGAGGCGAAGTTATTTATGTTTTGTCGGGCCGAATGACGGTGCATGAAGATGGCGGCGATGCTGTCGAACTTACTGCTGGTTCGAGTTGCATCTTTCCAATTGGCTGGAAGGGCAAGTGGACCGTTCACGAAACTTTGCGCAAAGTATTCGTTGTTTACCGAACTAACTAGTTACCAGATAATTATTTAACTAGCACGCGAATAAACTGCGGGCCAGTTTTCGCAAACGCGTCACGAAGCGACATCGACAATTGTTCTGGGGTTGTCACTTCACTCGCAGTCCAACCGAAACCGCGGGCAATTGCAATTGGATCATGCGAAGAGACGTCTACTCCCATTTGTGGCGCGGCAACATCGTCAAATGATTCGCGAATTTGTTCGTAGCCGCTGTTGTCCCACAACACGAAAACAATTTTGCTGTTTAGGTCGAAAGCCGCTGCCATCTCTGCAACGGTGAACAACCAACCGCCATCACCAGCGATTACAAGAACTGGTCGGGTTTGAGCGGCGACACTTGCACCAATTGCCATTGGCAGTGCACAGCCGAGTGTCCCGAACCCATATGGTGCGAGCCACGAACGAGACTGCGTTGCTGGCAACCACCAATGTGCGCTGTACGCAAGTTGTGTTGAGTCAAGTGCGACGATCGCATCGCTCGGCAACTCAGTTTCTATTGCCGTTAGCCATGGCACAAAAATTTTATTCGTTTTCGCCCGTCCATGTTCGCGCCAAATGTGAGCACGATTCTCGCCATCGGTTTGAGTGCGGGGTTTAAGACCCGAGATTATCGCTTGCAATGTAGATGCTGCGTCACCGACAAGACCAACAGTTGGAGTAGTTCGTCGCGTTATTTGTTGTGGATCAATATCAATGCGGATTACTTTTCCAGAAAAATTTAATGCTCGGCCGTTGTTGTATAGATCAGTATCTGAGAGTTCAGTGCCAACGACGATGATGACGTCTGCAGTTTCAACATCGCGTTGCACGCGACCAAACACAAGACAGTTACCAGCGCACAACCGATGAGATGACGGGACGACACCTTTTGCGTTGCCTGTCAAAAGAACTGGAGCATCAAGTTTTTCGGCGAGTGATATCACTTGTGCCGAGGCATCAATTGTGCCTCCTCCGACAATAATCACTGGGCTGATTGCATTGTTCAGAATTTCTATGGCGCGATTAATCTCGCGCTCATCAGCGACTGGCTTGGCTGAAGAGATATGTACACGAGTAAACGGCTGACAAGTTTGTTCAAGAACATCCATCGGAATAGCGATATGAACTGGTCGAGGTCGATCAGACGAAAAAATATTCCATGCACGCTCGATTAGTGCGGGCAACTGAGTTATGTCTGTAACGGTTTCGCTGAAAGCACAAATAGTTCGCACTATCGCCGCTTGATCGGGTAGATCATGAAGTGGGCCGAAACTTTTACCGAGCGCATTAGTTGGTGTGGTCGACGCCAACACAAACATTGGTCGCGAGTCGTGATACGCCTGAGCGATTGGAGTCATCACGTTGGTGATTCCTGGTCCGCTAATTAAAACGCAGACTCCTGGTCGGCCGGTAATAATCGACCAACCATCGGCCATGAACCCTGCACCTTGCTCGTGGCGTGGCGAAATAGCGCGCACGCCTGAGCGATGTAGACCGCGGTACAACTCAATGTTGTGTACTCCTGGTATGCCGAACACGACATCTACGCCATATTCGCGGGCGAGCAAATCAATTATTGCTTCACCGACGCCAAGTTCGGTGCTAGTCATGAACTAGTTAATTTCTGCGCAAAGCTGATCGGCGAGTTTTTTTATTCTGTCACACGCGTTGCGCAAAATTTCTGCTTCAACTGTGAGCGCGATTCGGATATGTCCAGCGCCGCCGTTACCGAAACTCTCACCAGGCATCACACTGACGTTTTGTTCGTTGAGTAGTTGCCACGCGAATTCTTCGCCCGTCAACTTTGTTTTGCGCACATCAAGCATTATGAACATTCCGCCTTCGGGCATGCGCGCTGTAATTGATGTTGAACTTTTGAAAGAGTCGATTACTGTTTTGGCGCGTTCGCGAAATGCGAGACGCAAGCGCTCGACCTCTGGGTGTTTTTCGTTTAGGGCAATTGCTAGTGCGTCTTCGATGAATGGTTGCGAGCCAAACAACATCGCCTCGGCGACCAGCACTAACCGTGGCGTGACATCAAGGTGTGATGCGATCCAACCAGCGCGAAAACCAGGCAGCGCGTGAGATTTAGAAATAGATGAAATAGCAAGAGTTCGATGTCTTAGATGCGGCCGATCAAATGGCGAGCAAAAAGGCACATCGAATGTCATGTCGGCGTAAACCTCGTCACAAATTATCCAAAGATCGTGGCGCTCGCAGACTTCGCCGATTTCGTCGATTTCTTTTTGTGTGAGCACCGCTCCAGTTGGATTGCTTGGTGTGTTGAGTAACAAAACTTTTGTGCGGCTGGTAATTGCTTCTTCAATTGCTTGTGCGGTGACATGAAAATTGTTTTCGGGTTGCGTAGTGACCGATACAAAAGTTGCGCCCGATGCGGCAACTAAACCTTCGTATGTTGCGTAGTAGGGGTCAGGTACGAGAACTTCGTCGCCAACCTGAACAAGAGTGAGCAATGCAGTACACAATCCATTTTGTGTGCCCGCAGTAAATAAAACTTGTTCGGGAGTGACCGGTACACCTGAGCGTCGCGTGAGGTGATTAGCGATTGCAGCCAATGTTTCGGGTTCGCCTTGACCGTGTGCATATCGTGTTCGGCCCGCACGCATTGATGATGCGGCTGCATCGAGAACACTTGCCGGTGGAGGTAAATCGGGTTCACCGATTGACAACATAATTATTGCCTCGCCCAAACTTGCTCGATGTAGACCTTCTG
>JAPKZT010000319.1 GCA_026393655.1 Actinomycetota bacterium
GGATCGCAGGTTGAAAGAATGATGGCAGCAACAACACTGCCAGGTCTCATTCTTGGAGGCACACCAGGGCCAGACCCTGATGCGACTTATTCATCATGGGAGCGGGCGATGAAAGTACCTAATGTTCGAGGCTTAGTTGTCGGGCGGTCACTTTTGTTTCCGAAAGACGGCGATGTGGTTGGCGCGATTGCACGTGCAGCGCGTATTGTTCGTCCATGAAAACAATTCGATTAACTACTGCGCAGGCACTTGTAAAGTTTCTGGTCGCACAACGAATACTGATTAACGGTCGCGAAGAAAAATTGTTTCCGGGAGTTTTGGCAATTTTCGGCCACGGTAACGTAACTAGTCTCGGTGTTGCACTTGACGAAGAGCGAAAAAATATTCGCACTTGGCGCGGACAAAACGAACAAGGCATGGCTCTCGCTGCGGTTGGGTTCGCAAAAGCGAAACGACGCCAACAGATTATGGTTGCGTCAAGTTCAATTGGACCGGGCGCACTGAACATGGTCACTGCTGCTGGTGTTGCCTATGTTGACCGTCTGCCAGTTTTGTTTTTGTCTGGTGACACGTTCGTGCACCGAATACCGGACCCAGTATTGCAACAAGGTGAAAGTTTTATTGATCCATCAATTACGGTAAATGATGCGTTCAAGCCAGTCGTGCGATATTGGGATCGAATTGTTGCACCACAGCAGTTATTGCATTCATTGCCACATGCGGTTTCAACGATGCTTGACCCAGCAACTTGCGGCCCCGCGTTTATAGGTTTGCCGCAAGATGTTCAAGCCGAGAGTTTTGACTTTCCTGAAGTGTTTTTCGAAAAAGTTGTGCACACGATAATTCGACCCCGTGCTGATGCAACCGAGTTGAAAAATGCTGTTGAGGCCTTGAAGAATTCAAAACGACCGCTAATTATCGCTGGTGGCGGCGTGCACTATTCACTTGCCGAAAAAGAGTTGGCTGCGTTCGCTACGGCGCACAATATTCCGGTTGTCGAGACTGTCGCTGGTAAGGCATCGCTATTGGCTTCACACCCTCTTAATGCTGGGCCAGTTGGTGTTACTGGTTGTGAGTCGGCAAATAATTTGGCGGCGCAAGCAGACGTCGTGGTGGCTCTTGGCACAAGATTGCAGGAGTTCGCGACTGGGTCATGGACGATCTTTAGCAATGAGCAGACAAAATTCATCGGTGTCAACACCGTGCGGTTTGACGCAATTAAGCATCGTTCGTTGCCTTTAGTTAGTGACGCGCGCGAAACCTTGGCTGATCTTGCTGCGCAACTAGGCAAATGGCGTAGTGATGATGCGTGGTCAAAAGTTGCACAACAAGAAGTTGTTGGTTATCACAAATATATTGACAGCATCGCCGCGAAAAATATAGTTGTAAATACGGCTACAAATACAGATCAACTTGCAACATATGCGCAAGTTGTCGGCGTTGTTGATCGTGCTGCGCAGCCGAGCGATTATGTACTCACTGCAGCGGGTGGGTTTCCGGGTGAACTTAATAACGGCTGGCGAGCCAAGAGCCTCGATTCATTTGAC
>JAPKZT010000228.1 GCA_026393655.1 Actinomycetota bacterium
GCATAGCAAAAATCACAATATCAAAGTCATTGGAATTGACGTGCGTGAGCAATCGAGAATTCGTAACATAGCGATCGCAAGTCGTCTTGAAATTGCTGATTCAATTGAATTTCGAGCTGAGAAAATATCTGAAACTGATATTCCGCCTGCAGATATAACTATTGCTCTACATGCTTGTGATACGGCAACCGACGACGCGATTGCTTGGGCAATCAATAACAACTCAAAGTTATTGTTGATCGCACCTTGTTGTCATCATGATCTTCAGACACAAATACGAGAAGTACCTGAGCCATGGTCAACAATCACAAAACATGGAATTCTTAAAGAACGCTTTGGCGATATTTTGACAGATGCACTTAGAGCTCAAATTCTTCGATTGATGGGCTACCGCACTGAGATTATTGAATTTGTTGGCGATGACCACACACCACGCAACCTGATGATTCGGGCTGTTAAGACGGGTGCTCGCCCAGACGAAATTGAGTTCGAGCGCTACCAAGAAATGCTTAAACTCTGGAAGATCGCGCCGAAATTGAGTGAGTTGGTACAAATACCGCTCTAATTGTGTTCAAAGCAACACTTTAAGTAGCCGATAAATAGCCCGTAAAATATGCTCTCTGTCTATTTTCGCCTATTTATATCACTCTAAGTGGTGTAATACGCATTTTAAGTGAGAAATCTCTCAAGTTCGGCTTCGTAGTGCCGATCCCTTAATCGGATCTCGTAAGGGGTCCGATCTCACAAGGGAGCACATATGTTACGAAATAAAGGTCGGATTTTTAAATCTGTCATCTCGGTTGTCGCTGGTTCAGTTCTCAGCCTCGCCATGTTGACTAGCAATGCCAATGCGGCGACTGAATCGATGCCAGTTTTAGGCGACTCAGGTGCATCAGTGATTCAACTGCAAGAAGCACTAATTTCTCGCGGGTTCACTCTGAAAGGTGGCGCTGATGGCGTCTTCTCAACCACGACTCGAAACACTCTCAAGAGTTTTCAACGCATCGTCGGATTCAAAGCCACTGGAACTGTTGATGAACGAACCGCAAAGTTTCTCGGACTAATTGCGCCGAAACAACTTGATTCGAAGGCTTTGCCAACTTCGGGCACAAAGAGCGAAGAAGTTTGGTCACTTCAGCAGGCTCTTGCGAATAATGGTGTGCCGGTTAAGGGTGGCGCCGATGGCGTGTTTGGTTTAGCAACCAAAATTGCAATTGCTAAATTTCAATCTGCAAAATCGTTGCCGATTACACAGACGTTAGACACAGCCACTGCTGCGGCCCTCGGATTAATTCCAGAATCTGCCGTAGAAAAAACTGTGGTTCCAAATGAGGCAGTTAAGGCAGCGGCGCAACCAGTTGTTGTTAACGCAACACCAACAAGTAATGAGATGTTAACAATTGATACTCTTCCGATACGCGGTCAGAGAAGTGACGCGGTTCGTCTGGTGCAAGAAAAGTTGATCGCAAATTCGATCGAGGTTAAAGGTGGCGTAGATGCGATCTTTGGTCTCGCAACATCAATTGCGATAGCGGCGTTTCAAACGAGTCGTGGCCTCAAAGTAACTTCGGCGATCGATCTTTCAACAGCTATTGCACTCGGTGTTCTTCCTGATTTGGCAACTCTTGGAATTCCACAAATTAGTGTTTTCCCATCGCAAGGTCGTTGTAGTTTTACCGATACTTGGCAACAGTCTCGATCTGGCGGACGACAGCACGAGGGTGTCGACATCATGGGTGTTAAAGGTCTCGCACTCTATGCAGTGATTGACGGAACGATTACGAAAATGTATGGGGCTGATGCTGCCTTGAGTGGAAACGCACTTCGCTTGACCGCAAGTGATGGTACGTACTTCTTCTACGCACATCTTGATTCATTTGCACCAGGAATCGCAATCGGTTCAGTCGTCAAAGCCGGACAGATCGTTGGCTACATGGGTTCAACTGGTGATGCTGGTTCGCCTCACTTACATTTTGAAGTTCACCCAAATGGCGGAGCGGCAGTTAGTCCGTATCCAGTTGTAAAAGCTGTCGATGCTTGTGACGTTACGGGTGTGCTCCCACAACCGTAATAGCAAGCTCGATTATCGGGTGGCGGAGAGGTGAGATCCTCCGCCACCTTTTCAATCTAATTAGTTCGGTCTTCGCGAGGAATGTGCTCAAGATCGGAAAGTGGTGACAGCGCAAAAACATAACCGTCGCCGATCTTTAACGCTTCTAGTCGAGTAATCGATGCATGACCTAGAACAAATCTCTCCCACTCCCAAGGAGTTGGAGCAAGACCCAATAAATGACAAATCACCGCACTGTTGGTGCCAGCGTGGGCAACGCAGGCGATTCGTTGACCAGGTTTGTCGATATGCCAAATCGGCAGTTCGTGCTCAATTCTGAAAATTCCGCGATCGCCAAGAAACTTCTCAGCACCTGCGTGAATCCGTGCAATAAAATCCTTAACTGGTTCGCCGCCTTCAAGTCCGTGCCAGCGCTCTCGACCTGGCCGAGCGCGTTCTTCTTCATACGCTTTTGATGCTCTTTCGCCCGGTGAACCGTGCCAAATTGGGCTGCGAATCTCTTCAAGCCACGGCTCAATTACTTCATCCCGTTTGAGTTCTCTAAGAATCGGTGCAGCGGTTTGTCGGGTTCGCAGCAACGGCGAAACGTATATATGGTCAAGATGCTCACGCGACATCCGCTTGCCGAGCAACTCAGCCTGTCGAAGACCCAATTGTGTAAGTGGCGGGTTGTCTACACACAATCCATTATCGATCCAGAGTGGCTGTGCATGACGAAGCAATAAAAGTTCCATCCGCTCACCTTAGCAAAAAAATCTTCAACTATTTTTTTAGAAATTCTGCAACATTAATGCTGACTAAACATTCATCAAATGTAAGTTGCAACATATTCCAATAGTTTGCGTCTAGCTGAGAATTATTAGTTACGTCTTTACTAATTAACGCGCTACCGATACATAGTGCTTGTTCGTTTGTTATCGCTACGTTAAAACGTTCAACAACTAGAAATCCAAACGAGGCCACGACGCTTTGTTCATTGTCCGAACCCACGTCGGGTGGCTCTTTAGTTTCGTCTTGAACCACTGGGTCTGGGAGAGTTGTGCCCACACTCGGAAGTTTGTTGATGACATTCTTGATTTCTACTCGACACTCGGTATCAATAAAATCTCCAAGATTGGTTTGCGCCACTTCGATCTCGTCGCTCGCAAGCCGCACTGCCGCACTGGTGGCCGCCGCGTCTTTGGCGATCATTCCACCCTGCCAATCGATCGCTTCAAGTGCCAATGAAAAAGATCCGTAGGTATCCGCTAGTTTTTCGATTGAAACAATGATTTGTGGCGGAGCCATTTCGGACATCGTGTTCAACGTAGAAACTAACTCGCCGAAAACTTCGCGTATCCGACTAGGACTCGTTGTCGCAAACTCCGCACTAATATCCGCGAATCCAGTACTGGCTGCGTTCCATCTATCCGCTGATTCACATACGGCATCCGTCTCTGCGTTTTGTGAGCACGATGCAGTCAAAACAGCAAATAAAATCGCGATCGCCCACCACGAATATTTTCTCGGATTAAAAAACTTGTAGAACATCAGCTCTCACGATCTAGTTTGGCTTGATGACGATGAAAGCCATTGCTCGTATAATTTAGAATACTTTCCATTGCGGTTCATCAGATTTTGATGTGAGCCATCCTCGACTATCAAGCCGTGTTCAAGTACTAAAATTCGGTCGGCACGAGATGCTGTAGATAAACGGTGTGCGATTGAGACCGTTGTTCTGCCCGCAGAAATAGCCCGAAGTGCTCGCGAAAGTTGCACTTCTGTCAAAGCGTCAACGGCTGATGTGGCTTCATCCAACACGAGAACATCTGGATTTGTAAGTGAAGCCCTTGCAAGTGCCACTAATTGTCGCTCGCCCGCCGACAGTGACGACCCGCGTTGACCTACGTGCGTCTCAAGACCCCCTGGTAAAGAATTAATCCACTCGGTCAATTCGAGCTGATCAATTGCCAGAGTTAGATCGTCTTGAGTTGCATTTGGGTTGGCAAATAATAAGTTATATGCGATCGTCTCAGCAAACAAGAATGGTTCTTGTGGAACGACGACTAATCGGTGTCGTAGGTCGTTGTTGTCAATGTCGCGGAGATCAACTCCAGATAACAACACACTTCCAATAGTCGGATCAGCCAAACGCGAAATCAATCTAGCGAGTGTGGTTTTACCAGAACCAGATGAACCAACTAATGCGATGTGCTGTTGTGCAGGAATAACCAACGAAATATTTCGAAGAACCGGCAGATCATCATCTTGCGAATCGAGCCGAGAACTATAAGCGAAACTCAAATCACGAAATTCAATACTTATCGGGCCGACTGGTATCGCAACTGGGTTTACTGCTGCAGGCGGACCAGTAGGAGTATCCAAAACACTCAGTACTCTGCGCAATCCTGCTACAGCTGTTTGAGTTTGGTCGACAACCTCCGTGAATTCGGCAATCGGCTCTAGAAATCGATACGTCAGAAATAAAAACCCGACCATCGCTCCAGCAGATAATCCACCATCTATGCCGCGCAACACGCCAACAACAACGATCGCGACGATTGTGAAAACTGCAAATATTTCGCCAGACGGAAATAAAAAGGCACCGATGATCCCAGCTTTGACCTGAGATTCTGAACGGATCTTCACTGCTTTTTTCGTTCGCGCGACCATTGGCGCGTGTGCGTTGTAGGCGCGTAATGTCTCTGTGCCCGAAACAAGTTCGCTCACCGCACCGAGCAACTCAGCGTTATTTTGTCGCGCCAAGTCGTATGCGCCGACAAGTCTTTTTTGTAGTGATCGAAGTACAAAAAATAACGGCGCCGAGACGCTGAATGCGACGAGCGCCAAGATCCAGTCATATGAAAGCATCACGCAAGCCACTACCACCATCAATGAACCATCGAGCAACCACACCAAAGCGCCCCATGAAAAAAATAAAGTGAGCGTTTCAATATCACTCGTCACTCTTGAGACCAGCGCGCCACGCCGCTCTTCATTGTGATCCGCCAAACTAAGTCGGTGAATGTGATCGTAGAGTTTGACTCGTATTGTGTACAAGCCCTGTTCAGCGCTGATTCCAAGTCTCAGCACCGCAGTTCGTAATGCCCATGCTGTTGAAACAACCGCTACAGATGCGATCAGGCCTAAAACGCAAATATAGCCAACACGCACATTGCCAGGCTCTAAACCATTATCAATGCTTTGCTGAATCAAAATCGGCACCGCGACTCTGGCTAATGATCCGATGACTGCAAGAAAAAAAGTAACAGCAATTCCTTTGCCGAGATCTGGCGCGATATCTACACCTCGAGAGATCGTTTTGGCCGTGCCGAAGCGCCCGAGAGGTTCATTCATGGCGATCGTGCTCAAACGCATTAATTAATTCTCGGTAGTCGCTGTTGCGTGTGTACAAAACATCATGACGCGCGTGGTCAACGATCTGTCCGTTGCGCATATATAACACTTCGTCAGCAAGTGCGATGGTTGAAGGTCTTGACGCCACGATTACAACTGTTGTCGTGTTTGTCGTCTTTGTTAGTGTCATTGCCATCTCGCGAAGATTGTTGACCACGCGGGCCTCTGTCGCCGGGTCGAGAGCCGAAGTTGTGTCATCAAGAAGTAGCACTGCACGATTATGGGCAATCGCTCTAGCCAAAGCGATTCTCTGACGTTGACCGCCGCTGAGACTGACACCACGCTCGCCCATTATGGTGTCTAAACCATTGGTGAGATCGTTAATAAATTCAGTGCATTCAGCGATTCGTAAAGAATTATTTACTTGTGTATCAGTAATTGGCGAATCCAAAGTGATATTAAATCTCAGGCTTTCAGCGAATAAAAATGCTTCTTGAAACACCAGACCAACCCCGCCTGGTTGCACCGAAATGCTGCCTGAATCACATTCGATAAGACCGCTCAATAGATGCAACAGAGTCGTCTTGCCACAACCGGTCGCACCGACAATTGCCACTGTTCGACCGCTCAAAATCTCCAAAGACAAATCTCTCAACACCGAGTTATCTGGTGTGTGCGAGTAATTTATGTTTGCGCAACTTAAAGCAACACCAGTTTTCGCTATCCGAATCACATCGTTTGGATCTTGCCCAATTGGTTCATCTAGAACCTCGCGGACACGCCTCCATCCTGCAACCGAGTGAGGGATTTCTGAGAATAGATACCCAATAATTCTTAATGGAAAAACCAAAAGCGTAAACAAATAAATAAAACTCGTCAGATCGCCAACACTCATTGCGCCACTCTTGACGCGGATTGCGCCTAGGACAATCAGCGTGATATTGATCAACGATGGAATCGCATCAATCGCGGCTTCAAACATTGAGCGCACTGATACTGCTTCAATACGGGCGTTACGCAGACGTGATGTGATTACTGCCAATCGCTCTGTTTCTCGATTTTCGGCACCAAATGATTTAACGACCATCACACCGTCGAAACTTTCGTGGACTGCCTGAGATAGCGCACCAAGTTCGTCTTGTGCGAGTGCATAGAAGCGGTCAATCCTCTTCTGGTAACTGATGTTAAGCATCAGCAAAATCGGAAAAACTATAATCGCTAGAACACCAAGCGGTATGTCCACTGAAAGCATCCAGACTGAAGACACCAGCATCATCACTAGCACCGAAGAAGCAAAGGGCAGCGGGGCGAGAATTGAGACACTCGCATCTGAATCAACTCCGCAACGAGCCACGATGTCGCCTGTCATCCGCTTGCGATGCCAGGCAATCGGTTGGGCGACTACATGATCAAGCACACGATTGGTTATAGATTCTGCCGTGCGCCATTCGGTTCTGCCTGCGTAACTTCGTCGTACTACTACGCCAGCGGCTCGTACTAATCCGATGCCGATAACCAAGCATGCGCCAATAACGATTGCGGTGGCGTCCAATCGCCCTTCTTGAAATCGAATCAAGATAACGCGATCAACCATCCACCGAACTCCGATTGAAGAGCCGACTGTGCATATTGCAAATACAGCCGCGCCAGACACGGCGATAGTAAAAAGCCTCGGATGAAACTTAACTATGACGCGAATCAATTGAAATGCTTCTTTAAGTCGAGATTCGGACCCTGAACTATTTTCAGTGAGATCAGAGATATTCGAGACGTCTATGACATTTGCGACATCATTTTCCACCACATAGTTCTATCATTTTGGCCACATCGCCTAGTCTTTTAAATCATGAAGTTATTTGTACGAAGTGCATTGATATTAATTATCGGTTTAATTTGTGCGATGTGGATCTATGGATTGTTTTTCGCATCGAAACAGGTTGTGAACAGATTTGAGGATCGAGTTTGGGCCCAGAAGGCACAAGCGCGTTGTCTGATCGCCGCGCAGCAGCGTTTTGACCTAGCCGATTACCGAATTGTTGACAACCTAGGTGTCGACGCGATTGCCGAAAGGGCAATGATCGTAGACAAAGCCACCGACACGATTGAGTCGTTCGTGAAGGAGTTTCGAGCCAGTTTGCCGACAGACGCAAAAGGAATCGCAATAGTTGGTTTATGGCTAGATGATTATGAGATCTATATTTCTGATCGTCGTTCTTTTGCTAATGATCTGAGAAATGGTATCAATTTGCAGTTTTCTGAAACACCGATTAAAGGTCTACCGATTAGCGAAAAGATTTCAACTTTCGCTGCAGATAACCATATGTCGTACTGCAAGCCACCGTTAGATCTTTCTATCTAATTCAATCCAGCCTTCATTTTGTGTGTACTGTTTGATCACTCGCGCGGGCGAACCAACAGCGACACAGTAATCGGGCAGTTCTCCGGTTACGACCGAATTCGCACCAACCGCAACGTGTTTTCCAATCTTTGCGCCAGGCAACACGACCACTCCGTGTCCAAGCCATGAACCTTCACCAATTGAGACCGCGCGTTCGGGTTGTGATTGACGAGAAATTGGAATTGAAATATCTAAGTAGCCGTGACTTTGATCTGTGATGTAAACGTGATGACCCGTCCAAACATCATTACCGATATCTATAGACAGATGCCCAACGATTCCAGAACCACGACCAATCAGACATCGATCCCCGATCTTTACAACGGGATTTGTCAAACATTCTTGTCCTGGCATCATTCCCGCAGATAGTGCTACGTGTTCACCAATCATCGTGTCTTTGCCA
>JAPKZT010000188.1 GCA_026393655.1 Actinomycetota bacterium
ACGCCGCTAGAAAACATCACATGCGGTTCGCCATTGATCTCTGTTCGTGGCGAATCAAAACCAGCAGCCTGAACGAGTGAGTCGTCTAACGAAATAATTTTCGCGCGCTGCAGTGGCCAACGCTCGTGCGAAATTGGTGCATAGCGCAACGCACCCCCGCGAGTCGTCGTATATAAACCCCACCGCGCGCTCAAAAATATTTCTAGTGGCGACGGTTCGACAATCGGTTCTAAAATTTTTAAGTGAATCTTTGTTTCTGCTCTACCACGTGGCCACCTGCGTACAACTGATGTGTGCAATTCGTCGCCAACACGTTTGTTGCTCGCTTTGCCAAAACAGTAAGGCAATGTATAAGTCGTGCGCGCGACGATAGTCGGCAGCAACCGATTGATATCCAATGAACAAAACCACACACCAGGTATTCCGTTGCGACGAACATAAGTGCGCACATTGACCTCAGGAAAAGATCCGAGATACGGCGCGGCCGGCAAACCAGGCACGCCGATGCCACGCATCGAAAACGGAATTAACCCGACCCACGCCGAGCCATCACAAACATCAACTTCAAGACCCGGCGGCAAAATGCGTGCAACCTCTTCAACTTTGTAGCGATAGTGAATATACGCAAGGTCATACCAGCCTTGTTTCATTACCGCGCGCCGCACGGGTCGCGGACAATCTTGCGAAGACATCATCGCACCTCGTTACGACCGAAGGACTTGCAAGATCATCACAGAACACGCCACTGCGCGTAACGACCAAGCAATTGTGCGCGGCCAATTAGTCACG
This sequence comes from Actinomycetota bacterium, assembly GCA_026393655.1. Taxonomy (GTDB): domain Bacteria; phylum Actinomycetota; class Acidimicrobiia; order Acidimicrobiales; family Ilumatobacteraceae; genus BACL27. Next base: position 790 of record JAPKZT010000188.1, read on the forward strand.
ACTAATCGTCGCCCGACATCAGCAGTCGGGTTGGTCGCCATTTTTGCATGCAATGGCACGGAAACAAACACGGTGCTGCCAAGAGCAACTGCCAACAACACTGCACCAAACCATGGCCAAAAAATAGGCACACTTTCTGGCCGAATAATTAATAAACCCAATGTTGTGAAACCTTCAACAGCCATCGGTATCGCCAACACTTGTCCTGTGCGTCGTTGATGATCGATAGCAGTTTCAACCGCGCGATCAACTGGCACCTTGGCTAGCAACGGATAGTGAACCCACTGCACAAACCAGATGACACCCGTCATTAAACAAGTAGCAACAGAATTCGCAAGCAAAATTGAATTAATCACAAACTATCTCTCGATAAATCACACCGATACCATATCTCAAGAACCAATTGCGGTAACGCTCGTGATCCCATCAAGTGTGCGTAAAGTTTCAATCACTTCTTTTGAGACTGCTGTCGTAGTCGAGATGCACATCAACGCGCTACCAACTGTCTCAGTGTTACCAACATCCATGTTTGCAATGTTGATATTGGCATTACCGAGCGCCGTCGCAACACGACCAATTGCGCCAGGTCGATCATCATTTTTAACTATCAACATGTACTCAGACGGTGGAATATCAGTCAGATGGTCATCAATCATTACGATCCGTGCCTCGCGTCGTCGACCCGTAAGCGTCGCCGACAAGTTGTGGCTTCCTGAACGCAGCGTTACAAGATTGACATAATCGCGATGTTGCGTAGTTTTTGAAGAAGATTTATTAACTTGAATCTTTAATTGTCGAGCGATGACCGGTGCATTAACAAGACTTACTGCTTTGTTTGTCCATACAGAAAGTGCACCCTTCAAAGCACTAATCGAAATTAGGCCTGGGTCATATGCGCCAATTTCTCCAGTGATAGAAATTTCAAAAATCTCAGGTGGCGCATCAACAAGTGAGGCAAAAACACGGCCAAGTCGTTGAGCGAGTGGAACAAAAGGTTTGAGCGTCTCGTTGGCATCACTTGCCTCAAGGTTGACTGCAAATGGAACGAACTCGTTATTTAGCGCTAGGCAAACCATATCGGCGACTACTTCACCTGCACGATCTTGGGCTTCGCGAGTGCTCGCACCCAAATGTGGAGTAACAACAACATTGTCAAGTTCGAATAATGGCGAAGATTTAGTCGGCTCAGTTACGAAAACGTCAATTGCTGCACCAGCGATCGTGCCATTGCCTAAGGCTTGCGCCAAGTCAGATTCATTAATGATTCCACCGCGAGCAACGTTAATAATTCTTAATGACGGTTTAGCCAACGCAAGCATCTTGGTGTCTATCAAATTCACCGTCTGTTTATTCTTTGGTAAATGTATTGTCAAAATGTCTGACTGTGCAATTACTTCATCAATTGACATCATCTCAACATTTAGTTCTCGCGCACGCTCGGCTGAAATAAACGGATCGAAAGCAATAATTCGCATGTCAAAAGCCAGCGCCCGTTGCGCAACCAGTGCACCAATTCGACCTAGACCCAATATGCCAAGAGTTTTAGAAGCGAGTTCAATCCCCTCCCACTTGCCTCGCTCCCAACGACCTTGAATCAATGCACTATGCGCCTGCGGAACATTGCGTGAAATAGCCAAAATTAATGCCATCGTGTGTTCGGCGGCCGACAAGATATTTGATTCTGGGGCGTTGACGACCATCACACCGCGTGCTGTCGCGGCCGCAATATCAACATTGTCAAGACCTACGCCAGCACGCGCCACAACGACAAGTTCATCGCCAGCCGCCAACAACTCTGCGTCTACATTTGTCGCTGAACGAATAATTAATGCGCAGGCGCCAACAATACGATGCCGTAAATCTTCAGGGCTTTTCTCGAGTTGGATATCGACTTCAAAACCAGCATTTCTTAGTCTCTCTAAGCCTGACTCGGCGATCTCTTCTGCAATAACTACACGGGGCTTAGTCATGAAATTGCCTCAACAATGAAATCAATACAAGCGGTAAGTTTTTGCACATCAGTTGGCTCAACAGCCGGAAACATTGAAACTCTTAACTGATTGCGCCCGAGTTTGCGATACGAGTCTGTATCAACAATTTTGTTCGCACGCAACACAGCATTGACATCATTAGCGTCGACACCAATTAAGTCGATCGTGCCGACAACTGGCGAACGAAACTCAGGATTAACTACAAACGGCGCCGCAAATTTCCGTTGTTCGGCCCAGTCGTAAAGATACTTAGACGAAATACTTGTTCGACTGATGCACCAATCCAAACCACCATTTTCGAGCATCCAGGTCAATTGATTATTCAGCAGAACAAATGTAGAAATTGAAGGCGTGTTGTAAGTCTGCTTTGCTTTTGAGTTTTCAAGGGCAATTGATAGGTCAAGCGAGGCAGGACACCATCGTTTTGATTTTGCTATCAACTCAATTCGCTCGATTGCCTTTGGCGAACACAAAGCGATCCATGTGCCACCTTCCGATGCAAAACTCTTTTGGGGCGAAAAATAATAGACATCAACTTCATCTGTCGACCATGCGATTGAGCCAGCCGCCGAAGTCGCATCAACTACAACCAACGCATCAGCAGGTTGATTTGGTCGAAGTAAGTTCATCATCGCACCAGTTGAAGTTTCATTGTGCGTTAAACAGTATGTATCAACCGGCGAACCCTGCGCCGTCTCGATAATCGGCACGGTGCCAGCTGGTGCCTCGACAATTAGCGGTTCACTTAGATGTGGTGCGTTTTGCACGGCTGTCGCGAACTTAGAAGAGAACTCACCGAATACATAGTGCTGACTGCACTTATGGATTAGACCAAATGTTGCTGCGTCCCAAAACAAACTCGCGCCGCCATTGCCAATTAAAACCTGCCAACTTTCTGGAAGTGTGAATAGTTGACAAAGCTGCTCACGAACAGAACCAACTAAATTTTTTACTGGTGCTTGACGATGCGAAGTACCCAGTAAATGAGTTGATGCCGAGACCAAGGCGTCAATTTGTGATGCTCGGATCTTTGATGGTCCACTTCCGAATCGTCCATCACTTGGAAGTAACTCGCTTGGAATTTTGATTTCTGTTAATTCACGTGCAACCATGCACAAAGTTTCGCACTGTGAACGGTGAAATATACGGCGGTTTACGAAAAGTAAGAGAATTTTTGCCGTTACGAATGCCTAGTCTGACTGCAGTGAATTCTTCAACACCATTTAGTGCGGTTGTGCCAAAGAGCAATTCAACAGATATTTCAACTGGTGTTCGACTGCACACAGTCACATGGGGTAACGCAACAACACATACCAAGACACCGATTGTGCTCGTGCACGGACTTGCTTCAAACGCAATGCTGTGGGAAGGCGCCGCACTTGCGTTGTGCGCACTTGGTCATCTCGTTACCGCAGTTGATCTGCGCGGTCACGGATTAAGTGAAAAACCTGAAACTGGTTACGACATGCAAACGGTGACACAAGATTTAGCTGGTCTGCTGCGCGAAATCCAACGCGATGGTTTTGTTAACCCATTAGTCTGCGGTCAATCTTGGGGCGGCAATGTTGTTCTTGAACTTGCGCACACGCAACCAAAATTAGTACGCGGTGTTGTCTGTGTTGATGGTGGTTTTCTTGAATTACAAAATCACTTTCCACAATGGGACGATTGCGCAGAAGCGCTACGCCCACCGAAAATCGCTGGAACAAAGATTGCAGACTTTAGAAATTACATGCAACGTGCTCACCCTGATTGGCCAGAAACCGGCATCAGTGGCGCCTTGGCATGCATGGAGCATTTACCCGACGGTACTTTGCGCCCGTGGCTAAGTTTTGAGCGACACATGATGGTCTTGCGTGGATTATGGGAGCATCATCCAACTCATATATATAGTCAGATTTCGGTACCGGTTATGTTTGTGCCAGCCGAAGGACCACAAGGCATTTTTAACGAAACTAAACGAAGTGCCATTGAACACGCCGCGCAATTAGTGACGAAGGTCAGGGTTGAATGGTTTAGCCCTGCTGATCATGACTTGCATGCACAACATCCTGAGCGTTTCGCGCAGGTCGTGCACACAGCCATAACCGACGGATTTTTCTGATGACACTTCCACACATTCTTGCCGTAATGGGATCGGGCGAAACTTCGCCGACGATGGTTTCAACTCATCGCATGCTTGCTGCAAAATTGGCCAAGACGTCGCGTGCAGTCTTGCTGGACACTCCATATGGATTTCAAGAAAATGCTCCTGAACTTGCGACAAAAGCGTCTGAGTATTTTCAGACAAGCATCAATCTTGTACTTGAAGTCGCGGGGCTCACCGAGATAATCGGTGCTGACGCACTTGCTGTTGAACGCGGTCTTCAAAAAGTTGCAGATGCCGATTATGTCTTCGCAGGGCCAGGGTCACCGACATACGCGTTGCGTCAATGGTCGGGCACATCACTTGCAGGTTTACTCAATAAAAAACTTCACGACGGCGGCATTGTCACTTTTGCATCGGCTGCCGCGCTAACACTTGGTAAATTTACTTTGCCGGTTTACGAAATTTACAAGGTTGGCGAAGATCCGCGCTGGTTAGATGGTCTAAATATCCTCGGCGAGATCGGTATCAATGTTGCGCTGATTCCGCATTACAACAATGCAGAGGGCGGGCACCACGACACACGGTTTTGCTATATGGGTGAACGACGGCTCGCAATGCTTGAACGCGAACTGCCAGACGATGTTTATGTACTTGGAGTAGATGAACATACCGGTTTAGTTATTGATCTCGACGCCGAAACGGTAGCCGTCGTCGGTAAGGGCGTCGTAACGATTCGAGTTCATGGCGAATCAACGCAGATTGCATCAGGCGAGACTTTTTCTGTAGATCGATTGCGTGACCCCGCACAAACAACAGCGCGAGATACAAAAAAAGTTACAGTGAGTCAAACAAAACCATTGGCTGGGTCGACAGTTGATGCAGTAGCACCCGCAATTTTTGACAATAACTTACGTGAAGCAACAGATCGCTTGAACCAAGTGTTTCTAAATGCTCTCACTAATTCTGATGCCGATGGAGCCGCTCGCGCAGCACTTGAACTAGACGATGCGATCGCTGGTTGGTCGGGCGACACTCTGCAAAGTGACGCAACTGATCATGCGCGGGCAGTACTGCGCAGCATGATCACGCGTTTGGCTGCGGCGGCAACTGGCGGGTTGCGCGACCCACGCGAAGTTCTCGGGCCGTTTGTACAAGTGTTACTTGATCTGCGTGCTCAAGTGCGAAGTGATAAACGATTTGATTTATCTGACATTATTCGCGACCGCTTGGCTGCAATTAATGTTGAGGTTCGCGACACGCCGGATGGCGCGCAGTGGGGTTTTCGGACTAGTTAATTAGTACGTTTAATTAGCGCGCCTAATTTATACGCTAATTAGAGATGTCCGAGTGAGGCCATTTTCATGCGATTTCGTGTGCCTGCAATTGCATAAACAGCTACAAACACAAGCGCATCAAGCAAAATTATTGTCGCACTTGCCGAAGTGTCTAAGTGATAGCTCAAATTCATACCGACAAAACAAGTTGCTGCGCCAATAACTGGTGAGATCCACAACAGACGCGAAAAACTATTCGTTGTCATGCGGGCAGACGCAGCAGGAATCACCAGCAAAGCCGAAATCAACAATGTGCCAATCACTCGCATCGTCACCAAAATCGTCAACGAGATCATCGCCAGCAACACTGCTTCTACGAGAGAAACTCGCACATTACTAACTTGAGCAACATCCCGATCAAATGTTGAAAAAAGTAATTTGCGGTAACCGAGCACGACTACTGCGAGTCCGAGTATCGCCACCAGCGCGACAGCATAAATATCTACGACTTTTACTCCGAGCACGCTGCCGAATAGCACCGCTTCAATACTCTTTGACGCTTGGCCGTAGCGGTTCATCAATGCAAGGCCAAGCGCAAATGAAGCCGTAGTAACAACGCCAATTGCGGCATCGGCACCGATCACGCGTCGGCGCGCGACGCGCGCAATCAACAAACCTGACACGACACCCCAAATGCCTGCGCCAAGAAAATAGTTGACTTTGATAACCGCGCTAGCTGCTGCGCCGCCAAACACCGCGTGAGACAAACCGTGTCCGATATAACTCATGCCACGCAAAATCACGAAAACACCGAGCAGACCACACAGCGCACCCGCGATTGTTGCCACGACTAGCCCGTTACGAAAGAATTGAAAGCCATACGGTTCGAAAACATCTAGTGCAAAAATCATCCATTGGTGCGCCATAAGTTGCTTCGAGAACTTTTGGCGTAATGACCTCGCGTGGGTTTCCGTCAGCGATTACGGTTTTATTCAAACAAACAAGTCGCGGCAAATGAGCCGCCAAACCATTTAGGTCGTGTGTAGTTAACAAAATCGTCAAACCATCTTGATGCAAATCTGCAAGAAGATGCAAAATCTCATGTCGTGTGCGAACATCAACGCCTGATGTCGGCTCATCTAAAACCAGAATGTCGGGCTGACAGAACATTGCTCGTGCAAGAAACACGCGTTGCTGTTGCCCACCCGATAGTTCGCGAATGTGACGATGCGCAACATCAGCAATGCCAAGTTTTTCTAGAACTTCACGCACTGCTGAGCGCTCGTCAGTTGTAATTCGCGGCCACCATTTAGTTTTGGCACGAGTCATCACAATTACTTCTTCAACAGTTACCGGAAAGTACCAGTCAACAGTTTCGACTTGTGGCACATAGCCAATCGTCAACTGAGGTTTAATCGTTATTGAACCGTGCGCTACTGGTTGTGAGCCAATTATTGCTTTTAGTAAAGTTGTCTTGCCAGAACCAGATGGGCCGACAATGCCGACGAATTCTCCGCGATTGATATTGAAATAAACGTCATTAACGACGGGTGCGTTTCCATATGTGCACGAAACATGCTCACAAACAATCAACGGGCTATCAGTTTTACTGAGGATACTTTGCCTCATCTTTTACCACGTCTCGAACATCGAGAGATTTCAACGCCGAAGCATCACCGCCTAGTGCCTCAACAATTGTTACAAAATCAAATCTCATCAAACCAAGCCATGAATGTTCTGGACCACCTGGTTTACCAATCAAATCGTCATCACGCAGAACATCAACATATCTCACAGCAGTTTCGGCACCAATTTGTTCAAGCACAGTCGACGGAAACACCTCACTGCCAAAGATTGCCTTAACTTTTTGATTTTTTACTTGCAAGATCAATTCACCAATTTCTTTTGGAGTGGGTTCATCAAATGAAGAGGGTTGAATTGCGCCGATCACTGTAAAGCCGTAATTTTTCGCGAAATATGCGTACGCGTCATGATAAGTGAGCAGTTTGCGTTGATCTTCAGGGATGGTCGCGGTCGCAATTTCAATTGCGTCATCAAGCGCATCAATCTTCAAAGCGAAGGCAGAAAAGTTACTCTCGTAAATTGCCGCATTCGTCGGGTCTCGCCGCACGAGTACATCGCGAACAACTTGGGCGTACTGTTTTGCCATCGGCGGGTTTGTCCACAAATGCGGGTTCGGTTTGCCACCCTCTTTTGGAAACGAGAAGTCATAAATATATTCAGACTCGGGCAAAACTTCGGTACCAAGTTCACAAATATTCGCCGAAGTCTTGATGTTTGCCAGAGCAAGATCTTTTGTTGGTTCTTCAAGCACTAAACCATTGATAAAAATAATGTCAGCAGATTCAAGCGTGGCGGCATCACTTGGCTTAGGTTCAGATGCCGTACCACCAGCAATGTTTGCCACAATGCTCGTGATCGGTGCGACTGTTGTAGCAATATTTAATGGTCTGCCACGAATTGTTTCGCCAAAACCACAACCAACACTTTGACTGGTTGATGTTTTCTCGGTACTTGCACAACCTGTTGCAACAACCAACACAGCGAAAAGAAATTTAAATCTCACGAATTGATCTCTTAACTGGCAATAATTTGGTCAAGAATCTGAGCAACTCGCAACGAATCTGTGAGTGGCATCACCCACCCTGAGTTGTTCGCAACTTGTTCGCTGACGTGTTGAACCATCTCTTCAAAAGCATCAACAGAATAAAACTGCTCGATTCGATCATTAATCCGTAACGAACTTGGTTCGCGCCACGTCGAAAAAGATTCACCGCTTTCGGTAGCGATACTGCCAGAACTTCCGTCAATTTTTAGTTTCTGTGGCGCATCAAAATCAAACGAACTTATTAAATGCGCTTTTATGCCACCGTTAATTGTTGCTTTCACGTCAGTTGTCAAATCTATTTTAGTTGGGCCAAGTTTTCTCTCGACAATATTGAGTTTCAGATCTTTCGCACCGTTAGTTAGCGCGACCCATGCATTTATTTGATAGCAACCAATGTCTAGTAACGCTCCGCCGCCTAACGCAGGGTCAAGGCGGTAGTTCTCTGTCATCTCTGATTTGAAAGTGAACTGCGACTCAATATTCAACAGTTCACCAATCTCACCAGATGCAACTACCTCTGCGATTCGTTTAAATCGCGGGTGCCAACGAGTCCAAACTGCTTCGATCAACAATCGATTACAACGTTGCGCGCAATCAATCATTTTCTGAACTTCAATTGCGTTCAGACCAAGTGGTTTCTCACACAGCACATGTTTGCCTGCTTCTAAAGATCGTGTCACCCATTCAAGATGCTGATGATTCGCAAGACTTATATAAACAACTTCGATTTGCGGATCATCTAACAACTGTTGATAAGTGTCGTAAACATTTTGTGGTTCGAACTTTGCTGAGCGGGCTCGATCACGGCTTGCTACACCAAAAAGTTGTGCATTATTGGCAGCGCGAACGGCTGGCGCGGTAGCTCTATTTGCAATCCATCCTGCTCCGAGAAACCCCCAATTGACCGTCATCGTGAAACTTCGCTAGCTGAATTAGCACCTGAATTAGCAGCGGAGACGACACGAAGACTCGGCGATACTGGCATCGCATTGTTGAGCGCCGATTCTTCTGCTGCTTGCATAATTGCAACAACGTTGCGCGACTGCAAAGCCGTAACCGACATAGCCACACCGCTTGTTAGATAATCAACTATTGATTTGTGAAATCCATATTCATCTAGTTTTTCTAGTTCAATAATTTTCGTTGTCGAATCTTGGCGATGCAACGTCAAAATAGCCGGAAGATCTGCAACTGCTGGTTCGGCGGCGGGGTTCCAATCGGCGACAATTGCGCCAAGTGTGCCGAGAACATAGAACTTTGGCTTTCGTGCGGCTGCGAGATCTGAGTGAACAAAAGTTGCTTGCTTACCAGTTGCGAAGGTAATCGTCACTTGAGCATGATCTGCATTTGTTGCATGCGTCCAAACTCGTTTGTGATTTTGTCCACTGACATGAGCGACATCATCACTAATTAGATTTAAAATTTGGTCGATGAAGTGACTGCCCCAGTCAAAAATCGCGCCGCCAGAAACAACTGCGTCAGAGTGCCAGTAGTCGCACGGCCTCGAATATCCACCGACAAAAGTATCAAGTTGATAAACCTCACCGATTGCGCCAGATGAAATCAGCGAACGCATCGTCACAAAATCTGCATCAAACCGACGATTTTGATAAACAACAAGTAATAATTTTTTGTTATCGGCTAATTTAATTAACTCGTCGCATTCGTCCGCGGTAAGCGCCATCGGCTTTTCGAGCACAACATGGATGCCTCGTTTGAGTGATTCTTTGGCCCAAAAGAAATGACTATTCGGCGGAGTCGAAATCACAACCAAGTCAAGCAAACCAGAGTCGAGCATTTCGGTTGCATCGCTGAAGCCAGCAAAATCTGGTGCGAGTTCGCGAGCAGCGGCAATTCGCTCGGGCTTGGTGTCACACACCGCAGTGAGAATTAAACCATTTGTATTTTGAACTGCCAAATTGTGCTCAAAGCCAATCGCCCCATAGGCCAACAACCCGACTCGAATAGGTTTAGTGCTCATTACCGAAACCACTGTATTCTGACGACTGATGCATCACACACAAACATCACCGTTGTGCGACCACAGTGACAAATATGACTAGTTCTTCTTCTTCGAACACACCGCAGCCGAGCGCAAGCCCTAATAGCGCAACGCAGTGGCAGGTGCTGAGCGCACAGGCGTCGCTGGCATCGCTCCGATTAGTAAGATTTATTATTAGAACAAAAGCTTAAGCTCAAAAAAAGAGAGGTACACCGTGTCAATTGAAATCGGGACGGTGAACCACTTTGGAATTGACTCTAAAAAAGTTCAAGAATTTTACAGGGCTAACTGGAACCGCCCGATCGCGCTCGCTGACGACGATTTTTACACGTGGCAATTCAAAAGTGCTCCTACTCAAAAAAACCTTGATACTTGTGTTTTATGTTACGACAGCAAAAACAGCGAAATTCTAGGCGTAATGGGCGTAAACAATAGAACATTTATCATAAATGGCGAATCTAAAAGTGGCGCTGAAATGACAACTTGGATTATCTCAAAAGCGTTACAAGGATCGGGCATCGGAACTAAAATTATCAGTCACATCCAATCGGATTATGAAGTAGTTTCTGGTTTTGGAATAAGTGACGTAGCCCTACGCGTTTACATGCGCCAAAACTTTCGGTTCA
>JAPKZT010000089.1 GCA_026393655.1 Actinomycetota bacterium
AAAATTGACTGTGTTATCAGTGCCGTTATCAGCGCCGTTATCTTCAATTGAGACTTCGCCAAGCACGGTCATTGATCGTCAAACAGAACATGTTTTACAAACCGGCAAACCATTGGTTGCCCATATTGTTAAAACAGAACGTGACGAGTCGGCCGCGGCCAAAGTTTTAGAAGCACGGATTAACGGCACGCCGATTGAAGCATTATGTGGACATGTTTGGGTGCCGTCACGCGACCCGAAACAATTGCCGATGTGTCAGGCATGCAAAGAGATTTACGAAATGTACCGAGGCTTCAACGACGGACTCAACGAACAGCCAGACGAATAAATGGCGAATAAATCTAGTTAAATGCCAGATCTCAACTCTCTGATCTCGTTTGCAATTGCATCGCTTGCACTTCTTGTTATTCCTGGTCCTGCTGTTCTATACATAATTAATCGCAGTGTGTCTGATGGGCGTTCAATTGGATACGCGGGGGTGCTCGGCATTGAACTCGGAACATTCATGCACGTGTTGGCTGCCACGGCAGGATTATCGGCAATTCTTGCTGCATCACCTAGTGCATTTAATGCTGTCAAATATTCGGGCGCGGTGTATCTAGTTTTCATTGGCTTGCGCACACTGACACGCCGGCCAGTAATTATTGATGCATCTGCCAGTTCAATGACCAAGGCTCAAGCATTTCGTCAGGGTTTCATCATCAACACACTTAATCCAAAAGTTGCACTTTTCTTTCTTTCATTTTTGCCTCAGTTCATTGATCAAGACAAAAGTTCAAACGCACTACAAGCATTGACGCTTGGCACAGTATTTGTAATTTGTGGTTTTTTTACCGATGGAATCTACTCGCTTACCGCGAGTTCATTACGCGAAGTTCTCGTCAATGGAAAGACTCTGCCTTTTGTACAGAGATATGTTGCTGGTGTCGTATTTGTTGTACTCGGTTTAGTCGCTGCTCTAGCGAAAATCTCTTGAACTAACGCCACGAACATTAATTTTCATTTCACTTAAATGTTCGGCGATGATATTGACCACCCCTTGAACAGACTCAATTCGACCTCTGACTACTAAAGCGGATGCGTTTATCGCAATGTTGCGAAACCGCTTCCAGCAGCCTTGCGAGACAATCACATTTATCAAACCTGTTTCGTCTTCAAGACTTATAAAGGTCACGCCACGTGCTGTTGATGGCCGTTGACGGTGCGTGACAACGCCACCTACAAATATTCGCGAGCCACTCTCGATGTTGGGCAAGTCGATGGCGGTAAGCACACCAAGTTTCGTTAACTGACTACGCACGAACTGCGTCGGGTGACCATCTGGCGAAACACCAGTCGACCATAAGTCACAAATAGATTCTTCGATTGGTTGCATACCAGGCAGTTGCGGCGACTCACTGCCAGTTGTAACACCAGCAAGTCTGTCTGGTCGGCTCTGAATCACTGCCCCTGCCGACCATAAAGCATCTCGACGTGATACATCAAAACATTGTGTGTAGACACCTGCTGTTGCCAATGTTTCAATCTGTGAAAGATTTAGTTGTGGCACACGACGAACTAGGTCTTCCATGCTTACAAACGGCCTCGCTACTTCTATCGCTTGTGCCAGTTCACTACCGACTCCACGCACACTTGAAATACCAAGACGCAATGCAAACCCACCAGTTGACTCGTGACATGGTTCTAAAGTTGCACCGGCTTTTGATGCATTCAAATCTGGGCTATGTACGACCACTCCGTGTCGACGAGCATCGCGCACAAGTGAGTGCGGAGACCAAAAGCCCATCGGCTGAGCGTTTAACAATGCCGCATAAAACGCCGCTGGCTCGTGGTATTTGATCCATGACGAGGCATAGACAAGATAAGCAAAAGAAACAGAATGGCTTTCAGGAAACCCATAATTCGAAAACGCCTGCATCTTTTCAAAAATCTCATCAGCCACTGGGCCGACGACCCCGCGTTGCGACATGCCGTCATAAAGTCG